>JAUYBK010000193.1 GCA_030693105.1 Methanobacteriaceae archaeon
AAAGATGTTCTGAAAACAATTGATGATAATTCAATTGATTTAATTGTTACATCGCCACCATATGCCGATAGACGAGAATATACTTATGGTGGGATAAAACCAGAAAAATACGTAGATTGGTTTTTACCAATTAGCGAGCAACTTTTACGGGTTTTAAAACCTAATGGCACATTCATTTTAAATATTAAAGAAAAAGCTGAAAATGGTGAACGACATACTTATGTAATAGAATTGATACTTGAATTGAGAAAACAAGGTTGGCTTTGGACAGAAGAATTTATTTGGCATAAAAAAAATTGTTATCCTGGGAAATGGCCTAATCGTTTCAGAGATGCTTGGGAACGTTGCTTGCAGTTTAATAAAACAAAAAAATTCAAGATGTATCAGGAAGAAGTAATGATTCCTGTTGGAGACTGGGCAAATGGAAGATTAAAAAAATTAAGTGCAACAGATAAAATCAGAGATAATTCACGTAGCGGGAGCGGTTTTGGTAAAAATGTATCTAATTGGATAAATAGAGATAAAGTATATCCTACTAATGTTTTACATTTTGCAACAGTTTGTAACAACAAAAACCATAGCGCCCCGTTTCCCGAAGAGCTGCCAGAATGGTTTATAAAATTATTTACAAAAGAGTATGATTGGGTATTAGATCCATTCGTAGGTTCGGGTACAACATTAAATGTAGCAAAATTGATGCATCGTAACTCTATTGGTATAGAAATATTACATGAATATGTGGAAATGGCCAAGAAAAATCAAACAGAAAAAGAATTTGTATTGTTTGAACCAAAGGTAAAATATGAATCAGTTAAATCTAAATGAAGTTTACGAATATGTTGAAAAGCACATTTCCGCTTTTCATCAAAAACGACTTGAATACATTACAACTACAACTAAATTAGACCAAATTCTTCAGCAGAAAAATCCTTATTTATTCAGGGCTAAAAATATTTTGACTGCCCAAGACTTAATAAAAGGATTTTTAGATGCTTTTCTTCAATCTCAAGAAGAAACTTTATTTGGTGAATTTATTGAAGGTTTGGCAATTTTTGTATGCGACAGAGTTTTTAGTGCGAAAAAATCACAGGTAACAGGGATTGATTTGGAATTTGAAAAGAATAATTGTATCTACATTGTGGAAATAAAGGCTGGATGGAATTGGGGCAATGCAAGCCAAATCAAGCAGTTGAAAATTAACTTTGAAAATGCCAAAAAATTTTTAGAGAACCAGACAGGCAAAAAAGTAATTGCGGCAAACGGTTGTTGTTTTGGAAATAAGAAAAATAAAAATCCTGAAAAGGATGGTTACTATAAAATTTGCGGCCAGGAATTTTGGCAATTGATTTCGGGAAGTGAAAAGTTTTACATTGATATTATTGAGCCAATCGGACATAAGGCAAAACAAAAAAACGAAGAATTTCTCGAAGCTTATAGTGTTGTTGTAAATAAATTTACATTGGAATTTGCTCAACGGTTTTGCATAGATGGAAAAATCGATTGGGGAAAATTATTGGAATTTAATTCAGGGAAGAAGGAGTTTAAAGGGGGGAAAGAATATGGGATGTTTATCCCTTGATAAAAAAATAACAGAAAAACTAGAATGGGGAAAATATGTTTCACCTATTTCTGATAAGAATCTATCTCCATTTAACTGGTATTCATTCAAGCACAGGTTTGGGAGTGAACTTGTTTCAAGAATGTTCTCGATGTTTGGCTTATCAAAAGGGAATATAGTATTTGATCCTTTTTGTGGGGGTGGGACAACACTCATAAAAGCAAAACTGGATGGATATAATTCTATCGGTTTGGATATATCCCCCTTTTCAGTTTTCCTGTCAAATGTTCTCACTAAATCTTACAATGTTTCCAAACTGGACAATACTCTGCCCCGCATATCTCATGAAATTAATCCCAGAGTTGAAATCCCCGACGTTGCTATCCTTAATAAGTCTTTCTCTGATAGCTCGTTAAAATATATATACTCTCTCAGAGACTCAATCAATGTGTTACAGCGGCAAGAAAGAGATTTTTTTCTTTTTTCATTATTAAGCATTTTAAACAGTGTCAGCAAAGCAAAAAAATCTGGTGGCTTTTTAAGGATTACCGACCAGAAAAAGGTTCCTGCTATCACAATAGAAAATTTATTTATTAAAACCTCAGAAAAGCTCATCAATGATGTGAAAACTTTTAAATATTCTGGTGCGAGTGCCAAAGCTATAATTGGCGATGCCAGGAAATATCCTTCTTTTACTAAAGAGGAAAGTTATGATGCAATATTAACTTCACCTCCATACCCAAATCGACATGATTACACGCGCATATACGAGTTAGAATTGTTACTCGGTTTTATTAATAGTAACCAGACGTTAAAAAATCTTCGTTATGATACTTTAAGGTCTCATGTAGAAGCCAGAAAGAGATTCAATGCAAATGGCTACGTAAAGCCATTGTTACTTGAAAAGAAAATAGGCGAATTAAATAATCGCGAGTTAAATAATAATCAGGTTATCCCTACTTTAGAAGGATATTTTGAAGATATGTACTTGAGCCTAAAAGAAATGGCATCAGTTCTGAAACCTCAGAAACATATTGGCTTGGTAGTCAGTAATGTTAGATTTGCCGGGGTTATGATCCCAGTCGATGAATTGCTTGCAGAAATCGGAGAACAGGTCGGTTTAAAACTAAAGAAGATTTTTGTCTTACGCTACAGGGGCAACAGTTCTCAACAAATGTTAAGACACAAAAGAGAACCAGCGCGTGAAAGTTTAATTGTCTGGCAAAAATGAAGAAAGTTTTATATATCATAGGAGCAGGTGCAACTCAAGCCGAAGCTGCTCACGCCGGTCACCAAATTAACCTCCTCATGAAAAATAATGACTTAGGTTTTGGAATTTCGGAAAGGGTCTTAGACAAAGCTGTGAAAGGGCGAAGGCGCATACGGAAAATTCTGGACATTGAAGAAGAAGCAGATATTGAAAAGTTAATCACTTTGCTGGCAGCAACTGGCACGATGGAAAACATCGAATATGCCGAAATATTAAGAAAAAGCTACTATAGCGAAATAATAAAAAGCATTAATGAGGCAGGTATATTGTATAATCCTGAACTTGCAACAGCATTATTACAAATGCATAAAAATAGTAAATTCTCAGCTATAGAAAAATTATTAGGCGTTATTAGCTTGAACCATGACAATCTCCTCCAGGAAGCATCGCAAACTGTTCATTCATGTATCAATCTCGGTTTTGAATTCACTTCGGATGACTTTATTTGCGATGATATCACGCAAGCACCTTTTCTTGTACAACTACATGGTTCATTCAGTTGGAGACGACATAAATCTATTCGTATCGTGAAAATAAAACCTGATAGTGAGTACGATCGAAGCATGACTTGGATTCCCCCAAGCATCTTAAAAGAGACAAAAGATTATCCTTTTAACAAATTAACTGGACTTGCCTATGAACTACTTGCTGATTGTGACATATTGCGAATAGTGGGTTGCTCTTTAAGTCAGAATGACTGGAATCTAATTTCTTTGATATTTAACGCTCAGAATGCACAATATAATGACTCAAAAACCTGTTTTAAAATTGAACTTATTATGGATATTAAAGATATCGACTTTTTTAAGAAGGAAATCTCCTATTTGAAAAATGTCACTCCTATCGGTCAATTGGACGACGGTGACTTCTCGGGCTACAAAATACAGAGAGAAAATCGGGAAAAGCCTTCTGAGTTAGATAATCCATTTGAGTTTTGGCTTAAAACAAAGGTAAAATTTCATATAAGCGAAGGGCAGTTTGACACGGGAAGCACTGAAAATCCTTTAAGACAAATTATAGGACTGTAAAAATGAAAAGAAGAATTGAGCAATGGAAAATCGAAGAAGTCTACAATAATAGAGACAATTTTTCCCAAGCGGATTACCAACGGAATCCAAAGTTATGGAAACCTGCTGATAAACAACGACTTATTGATTCGATATTGGCAGATATAGACATTCCTAAAATCTACCTAAATGAAATTTCGAAAGGGCAGTATGAAATTGTTGACGGACAGCAACGTTTATATGCCATTTGGGGATTCATTGCCAATGAATATAAGTTTGCAAGTAAAGATTTTGAGGAGTTAAATGGCAAGGCATTCGATGAATTTCCACAAAAATATCGAGATATAATTCTCAATTATGAGTTGCAGTTTACAATTATTAAAAACGCGACGGACGATTACCTCAAAACGCTTTTTCTCAGATTGCAGCTTGGTCTTCTCTTAGTGGCTGGAGAGAAGCTCAAAGCGGAATCAGGGGCAATGAGAGATTTTATTTTTGGTAAAATGGTAAAGCATCCATTCATCGACAAAATTAATATTCCTAATCGAAGGTATGCAAAACAAGCGCTATGCGCTCAAATCTGCATAAATTCATTCAGTAGAGCAAAATTGAAAACTTTTTCTAGAACACGATATGAAGATTTATATTATTTCTTCAGGGAATATAGGGAAATAACAGAAACTGAAAAAAAATTATTTGAAGAAAAATGTCAGCATATTATAAATATACTTGATGTATTAGATAAAAATTTTAAAGACGACGCCAAAAATCTTAGAAATAGATCTTTCGTATTATCAATTTATTTATTTGTTGAAGATCTATATGAAGTTGACAAAAAAGAATTAGAAAAGGCAATGCCGTTAATGGTCCCTTTTGCAATGAAAATATTAAAGCGATTGAAGGAAGAAGCAAAATTGGGAATTCGTCGACAGAATGAGGAATTATACAGATTTGAATCTTATCTTAGTAATGCCCCCGGCGAAAAATATCAAATTGAAAAGAGACATGATAAATTAATTGAGCTGTTTGAATATTGTTTAAAAAATAACGGCAAAATAAAAGGTGACTGATAAAATCCCGAGGCAATAGCGATAAATGTTTAAACCCACCATAATCCTCGGAGGCAGGCGTGACTGACATCATCCGCCCATATCTTTTTGAGAGAACATCGGTTGATTTGCTCGACAAGAGGCTTGAGGAAACGACGCATTATTCTATTGAACATTTAGTCAAGAGGGTCAGACTTGATTATTGACTTTTCTAATGGTAGACAGGGGTGGTGCCAGCAAAGTCAATTATAAGGTATCAAAGAATTCATTATTACGAT
>JAUYBK010000194.1 GCA_030693105.1 Methanobacteriaceae archaeon
CCCCCCCGAAAAGAGAGAGTAAAAATATTTATTCTTCAAATATTTGGGACTGGAAACTGTAGATCCTGGTTCCTTCCTGCAGCCAGCAGTCAGGACTCATCCCGGCTTTCATGCAGGTGTTTGCCAGAAACTCCTCCAGATCCCACTCCCACTCCAGAGGAACCTGCGGAAGTAAAAGTCCCCGATAAATCCCCCTTTCAATTATTAGCCCATCTTTACCAATTTTAATTTTATCCAAATACTCTGCAGGTTTTTTAACCTCTATCAGTTTAGGCAGAGTGAGTACGCTGACTTCAACCTGAATATCGTCCAGTTCATGGGAGTTAACTGGTGCAAATCGTGGATCACCCGTAGCAGCCCCCAAAGCTACTTCTATTAATGCAGCTATCAATGGTTTAACTGGTTCCGGATATCCAATACATCCTCGGAGGTCTCCTTTCTCGTGTAAAGTTACAAATACGCCCCTATTTTCTTTAAAATACTCTGGAACATCAGAGGGAACCTCCAGAACTTCACCCTTAACTATATACAATTCTAGGGCATCTCGGGCCAGTTTAAGTAGTAGCTCACCATCTTCTCTTTTAAGCATTTACCCACCATCCTGATTGTTATTCGGCTCCACCCACTGTGGCTTCACTTACCCGGGTGTGGGGGCCTCCATCTCCTACCGGTGCAGTTTGTCCGGATTTCCCGCAGAATCCTACACCCATGTGGAAGTCTCTCCCTACTCCGTCCACCTTCCTGAGTATCTCCAGGATGTTGCCGGATAATGAAACATCCCTTAAAGGTTCTCCTACTTCTCCATTTTCTATACGGAATGATTCAGCGGCGTTAAACTGGAAAACCCCTTTACCAGTATCCACTTGACCTCCGCGTGAGCCTTTAAGATATATCCCATCTTTCAGGTCCTCAATTAGCTCATCGAATTTCATTTCACCTGGTTTTAAATAGGTGTTACTCATACGAACTAGGGGCTGGTCTCCCACTGCAGAACGAGAATTTCCACTTGGTTTTAAACCTAATTTTGAAGCTGTTTCCCGGGAACTTAACAGAGAAACCAGAACTCCATCTTTCACCAGAATGTTTTCACTGGTCTTAACTCCCTCCGCATCATAGGCGTAGTAACCGAAGGCATCCATGCTGGCGTCATCAATGATGTTAACCAGTGGTGAACCGATACTGGTTCCCATTTTTCCTTCCAGGATAGAATCTTTCTGCAGGATCAGGTCCGCCTCAGAAGCATGCCCCAGTGCTTCGTGTATAAAAACACCAGTTAGTTCCGAGTCTAAAAGTACTGGAAATCTTCCTGACGGAGGTGAATTAGCATCAAGAAGTCTAACTGCCTTAGAAGCTGCAGTTCTGCCAAATTTTTCCAGGTCTGCTTTTTGAATAACTTCAAATCCCCTGGCTCCCCCCAAACTTTTGTGTCCAAATTGTATAACACCTTCACCGGCGGCTACAGCATTAATAAACATTGCCACCCGGGTTTCTTCCTGCATCAAGTTTGCTCCTTCAGAGCTTATGAAGTAGGACGTTCCATCCCCTTCTACGTAGTTAACGGTGGTGCTTACCACTTGAGGCAGGCTGGCTGCCTTTTCGGCTTCCACCATCACTTCTTTTTTTTCATCAACAGAAACGTCATCCGGCTTTATTTTTGCCCGTGATTTTATCTGATTCACATTTACATCCACGCGGGCCAGTTCCACCTCACTTTCCAGGGATCCGGCCAGTTTAAATGCAATCTCTGCCATTCTTTTCAGTTGGGATATTTGAGTGGTGTAGGAGAAGCCCCAGGCCCCTCCATTTAAGACCCTAATAGAAGCTCCAAAATCGTCTCCAGACCGTATTTCCTGAACTTTACCATCTTTCATGACTATGGCTGTATTTTGAGTCTCACTCACCCTTATATCTACGTAGTCAACCCTTTTTTGCAGAGTATCAATGGTTCGATCTAATAGGCCCGGATCTAACTCTTTTATCATCTTATTATCTCCTTAATTTTTTATGATCTTCCTTCCATAAAGTTTTTCGGCTCGGGTAATGATTAATGTATAGACTGACCAAAATTAGTAGAACAGAGTAGATATATAAGGAGTAAACCTAAATAGTCAAGATCACACCTAAGGAGGTGAGAAAGTGCAAGTTAAATTTAACCTACAACACTTTTGCTGCGGCCCTAAAGGCTGCGAAATAGAATATGAAAAAATGATAGATCAAGAATAATATCTATTGATCCATACATTTTTGAATTCAAGTTTTATGAAGCTCATATAATTTCAACTTCATTTTTATTGTTTGTTGATTTTTTTAAATAAACAGCGCCGGATGTGACGGTATGAAAACCATTGAGGAAATAAACCAGAAGATTAAAGACGGAAATGCAGTGGTGGTTACTGCCGCTGAGATGACCCGTATAGTGCGGGAAACAGGGGCGAAAGAGGCGGCTAAAGAAGTGGATGTGGTTACAACAGGTACTTTTGGCGCTATGTGTTCTTCTGGTGCATTTTTGAACTTTGGTCATTCTGATCCTCCCATAAAAATGGCCCACACCTATATTAATGGTGTGGAAGCCTATTCTGGCCTGGCAGCAGTGGACGCCTACTTGGGAGCCACCCAGCCCCACCGGGACCCTAAGATCGGGATAAAATATGGGGGGGCACATCTTTTAGAAGACTTGGTTCGGGGTAAAGAAGTGGAACTTGTAGCTGAAGCCTACGGAACCGACTGTTATCCTCTTCAAAATATTCACACCCATTTTAAATTAGAAGATTTAAACCAGGCCATCATGATTAACCCCCGTAACTCTTATCAAAACTATGCTGCGGCTACTAACTCTTCAGAAGAGACCCTTTACACCTACCTGGGTACTTTACTCCCTAAAATGGGTAATGTGACCTATTCCAGTGCAGGAGAGTTAAGTCCACTACTAAACGACCCTTACTTTAAAACCATGGGTTTAGGGACTCGCATATTCCTTTGCGGAGCACAAGGGTACATTTTGGGAGAAGGGACACAGCACAACACAGAAGTCGAGCGTGAAAACGGCGTGCCGGTGGGAAGTGCTGGAACTCTGATGCTCAAAGGAGATCTTAAAAAAATGGACCCGGAATATCTTAGAGGTGCTACCATGCCAGAATACGGTCCTACTCTTTACGTCGGTGCCGGAGTACCAATACCCATCCTCAACGAGGAAATAGCCCAACATACCGGGATCAGCGATCAGGACATAGGCTGCCGTATCATGGACTATGGGGTGCCCCGGCGCAGCCGTCCTGCTATTCTGGAGACTAATTACCATCAGCTTAGAAGCGGCTCAGTTGAAATTGATGGAACAAAAATTCAGACCTCACCTATGTCTTCCTATCGAAAGGCACTGCAAGTCGCAGAGGAGCTCAAAAACTGGATTGAAAAAGGTGAGTTCTTCTTGACCCGTCCCGTAGAACTGATACCCTCCCACGGTCAGACCGTGAAGCCACTCCAAATCAAACGTCCTTCTATACTGGTTAAAGATCTCAAGACTAAGGCCATTATAACCGCCACCGCCCAGGATAACCTAAGTGACGTAGCCCGACTTATGGTGGATAACAATATCAATCACCTTCCAGTTATTGATAAAGAGGGTAAATTAATGGGAATTGTTACTTCATGGGACATTGCCCAGGCGGTGGCCAAGGAAGTCCAGGAATTAACTCATATAATGACTAAAAAGGTTATTGTGGCCATGGAAGACGAACCAGTGGAAGTAATTGCCCGGAGGATTGACAAGTACGAAATATCAGGAGTGCCCATTGTGGACCGGGATAACCTGGTGAAGGGCATGATAACTGCGGAAGATCTCTCCCGCCTGGTATGTTCCCGTGACGACAAAAGAGGTGAATCCTTATGAAAGCCTGGCTCAACTTTTCACCAGAAATAGTAAACAAGGCCGTTATATCTAACCTTATGAAGAACTTCGACGTGAGCTTTAACATAATGAATGCCAACATCACCCCTAAAGGGGGTAAAATGCTCATTGAGATCAGTGGTGAAGAGGCCCAGGAAGGGATTAACTACTTGGAAAACCAGGGAGTTCATTTAACACCCGTCAAACGTGTAGTTAAAAAAGACAATGATAAGTGTGTTGACTGCGGAGCATGCCTATCACTATGCCCTGTAGAAGCCATAACGATTGATGAAGAATGGAAAGTGGAATTAGACGATCAAAAATGTATTGGTTGTGGGTTCTGCACGTCTTCTTGCCCCACAAAAGCTATTAAACTGGCAGATTAATTACTCTGCCCTCCATTTTATTTATCGAATTCTTAGTCAAACTAGGTTTACTTTCTAAAAATAATTAGTTTTATAATCGAGAAATTATTTCACCTAGTTAGAGATTTTGAAAACCGCGACCCCAGCCGGTAGATTAAACTTTTATCAATGTAGACTGCCCCATAGGGACACATTTCCATGCAGCACAAACAGTTAATGCATTCCGGGTATTGAAACTCAGGGATATAAACTCCACACTTAACAGCCTCCGTGGGACAGCTTTCCACGCATTTACCACATTTATCACATTTATCACATTTATTCGAGTCAATGGCAGGTCGGACCCAGAAGTACTTCATTAAACCGCGGGCCAGTGATCCGGGGATAAATTCCAAGGTTTGAGACATGTTAGGTGGCCATTTAAAGTTTTTTACGGCAGGAATGTCTCCTAATACTTTAATTTTATGAATATCTGTTTCTCCCAGCCCCTGTTCGCCTGCTATGGCATTGGTAGGTACTTTAAGTGGTTCTTTTCCCAGTATATGGCAGATTAGACTGTCCATGGTCACCCCATTTTTTCCAGCCAGGACCATTCCCAGATCTCGGGGATCGCCAGACGACGGGCCATTGCCTTCCATCCCCACCACACCGTCCACTATATTAAGGCCCGGCTGGGCCAGGGCGTAAATATCAACCACTATCTTGGCAAATTCAGAAGGTTGGGGAGCTTTTTTATGATATTCCACCTTAGTAAATCCGGGTACTGTCCCGAACATGTTTTTCACAGCACAGGTGAATATGGTAAGTCCGTGGGTCTTTATTTTGGGAAGGTTTATTAAAAGGTCACAGTCCATGGCTGGTTTGGAGATGTAATAGTCTCTGCCGTTGCGGGTTTTAGGGTATGAACCCATTTTTTCAAAATTCAAAAGCTTTACATCGTGATGCCTGCAAACATCTTCCAGGCCAGTGACCTTCCAATACTCTTTCATACCACTGGCAGGGCCTCCCGGACTATCCCCTACCATGGGAATCCCTCCACATTCTTTAACTTCCAGAATAACTGCTTCGAGTATTTTAGGATGGGTAGTGACCATATCTTCAGGAGGACGAGCCTGTAAAAGGTTTGGTTTGAGTAAAACCTTATCGCCTTTATCTACAAAAGAATCTATTCCACCTATATTGTCAGTAGAAGTACGGACCGCTTTTTTAACATCATCCAAATCGTAAGAAGCACATTGGGCAATGGAAACCGTGTTAATCATGATAATCATTCGAAAAAAAAGATTAATTAATCTTTAAAGCTTTCCAAAATCTTTCTTCTGGCCTCTCCAATGGTTAAAGGGTATGGTTTGTCGAAGGGAAGTGAATCCTCTTTTTCTAAAATCTCCATAAGATGAGCAATCCGGGGAAGTCTCAAATTGGCACTTCTAATGGTTTTTACATCAGAAAAGACTTCATGAGGGGTTCCTTCCTTTATTATACTCCCTTCATTAATTATGTATACCTGAGAAGCGTATAAAGGCACCAGGTCTACATCATGGGTGGATATAACTATACTCATCCCTTCCTGGTTAAGCTGATACAGTATTCGCAGTATTTGGGACGCCCCTTTGGGGTCCAGACCGCTGGTGGGCTCATCCAACACCATGATCTCCGGCTGCATGGCCAGGATGCCGGCGATGGCCACTCTTTTCTTTTGACCTCCACTTAAGTGGTGTGGAGGTTTTTTCTCGTAACCAGCCATTCCCACCTTCCCCAGAGCATCTTTAACCCTTTTTTCCACTTCTTCTAAGTCTAAACCCATGTTTAGAGGGCCAAATGCCACATCTTCCATGACGGTGGGGGCAAAGAGCTGGTCATCAGGGTTTTGGAATACAATTCCCACTTTTTGCCGCACTTTCATCAGATCTTCTTTTTTGTAGCCCAGGGGACGGTCTTCTACCCGGACTTCACCGGAAGTGGGTCGGAGGATTCCGTTGAAGTGTAAAAATAGAGTGGATTTTCCTGCCCCGTTAGGGCCCAATAACGCTACCATCATTCCCTTAGAAGCTCGGAAGTTAACATTTTTCAAAGCCAGGGTTCCATCTGGATATTGGTAGGTGATTTCTCTGGTTTCAATGACGTTCATACTAATCCTCTTTATAGTTGGGGGTGTCTTTTATATTTAATTATTAATTTGAAAACTTTAATGGATTTATTTTCCTCAAATCTGTTCAAATCAATTATATTTATTTAATTGGGGATTGATTTAATTAAATAATTTGAATGTTCATGGTCATGTAAATCCCTGCCAACAATAAGATTTCGAAGGAGATTAAAAGGATAATGCTTAATGAACCCGGATATTTGATTTTCTTCATTGTTTTAAGATTTCCATTGTATCCCCTGGATTCCATGGCAATGTGAAGTTTCTCACCCTGGAACCAGGTTCGGATAAAAAGATTTCCGGCAAGCATACCCCCACAGCGCAAGCAACTTCTCCAGTCCGAATATCCTAATCTAGTTTTTTGGGCGTGGTGCATCTTTCCAGCTTCATCCAGGAATAGGAATATAAAACGGTACATTAACATGGCCAATTCCACCATGATGGCTGGTATCCTTATGGTGTGCATCATACTAAATAGTTCCGTCATAGGGGTGGTAAAAGCCAGAAATACCAGACATGAGAAGGCACCCAACATTCGACTGAATACTAAAAAACCCAGTTGGATTCCGTCGCCATAAATAGCAAGATTTAAAGGACCTATAGAACCCAAGTGTATCCATAATTCACCCGTACCAAAAAAAAGAGACATATAAAGAAATGTGATAAAAGCAAACAAAAATGGGGCAGATATGAACCTTAAATAGAATTTATAGGGAATTTTTGCCAGGAAGACTAATAACATTGGAACCAACATGAAAACAAAAAGAGGTAAAAATGGAGATGGAGATGCAACACAAATCAACATAGTTGAAATAGCAAACAACACTTTAAAAAGAGTGTTCACTTCCCTTAGTCCGTTATTGTGAGCATGATAATCTAAATGGCTTTCCATTACATCACCCTATTATTTTTAAGCTTCCTAATTGCCTGTTTTCCGTTTATTTTTGTAATATCCCAGGAAATATCCCAATATAAATGCTCCCATCGCTGCCTGAAGTGCAAATAACAAAGTTTCTATTTCGCCACTGGGCGGTTCCCAAATAGGTTTAAACCAGGGTTTGTAGCCTGTTTCTTCAATAGCAGATCCAGCATTAGAATCAGCACCAGCAAAGAATCCTTGTTCCTCACCCATACCCGGATAAAGGAAGAAAGGTGTTATAACTATTACCACCACTGCCAAGAGCATGATTAAGTGCTTAGTCTCCATTTATTTTCCCCCGGTGGCTTTAGGAGAAGTTAATACTCCCAATTTTTCAAGAATGTCGGGTCGTAGTTTTTTAATATAATCAAATATGACCACCGTTAGTAGTCCTTCGGCTATGGCCAGTGGTAACTGAGTGTAAGCGAAAATTATCATAAATTTAAATAAAGATTCACTGAAGCTAGGTATAGGAAAGGCCATAGATAACTGGATGGCAGTGGTGACGTAGGTCAATAAATCTCCAAAAGACGCCGCCAAAAATACTGCTATAGATAGGGAAATACCGACATTTTTACATCCTTTAAATAGTAACCAAGCAAAAAAAGGGCCCACAATTCCCATAGATACAATGTTTGCTCCCAAAGTTGTGATGCCCCCATGTGCCAAAAGTAATGCTTGAAAAACAAGAGTAATTGTGGCAAGTACAGAAACTACAGCGGGACCGAAGAGTACTGCACCCAAACCATTACCGGTGGGGTGTGAACAACTTCCCGTTACTGAAGGAAGTTTTAATGAGGATAATACAAACATAAATGCGCCTGATACGGCTAACAGAGGTTTTGATTCGGGATTCTTCTCCGTGATCTTTTTTATTTGTATAACTCCATAAGCAACCACGGGTAGGGCTATTATGTACCAGAATAG
>JAUYBK010000195.1 GCA_030693105.1 Methanobacteriaceae archaeon
CGAGCCCACAATAATTCAAGCGATCTAACCTTGAATTTCTTTAAATCTCTTATTTTTTTTTATCCGTTTTGGTAACAAGTCGGTTTCTGAACAGTGAGATCAATGAAAGTCATGCCTCGAAGCCCGAACAGAATATGGAAAACTACTCATGGACCTAAACAATAAGGAAAAAGTACTTGAAGAAAAAATTTTTATCTTTTTAGGGGGAATTGAATGCTAGTATTAACCACCCCTCAGATAGAGGGGAAGAAAATAATTGAATATCATGGTTTAGTAACGGGAGACTCTCTCTTAGGAGCAAATCTCTATAAAGATATGTTCTCCGGAGTGAGAGATGTTGTGGGAGGAAGAACTTCTAAATATGAAGAAGAGCTCACCAATGCCAGAAAATTGGCTCAAGAGAGCATGCAAGAAAAAGCAGAGAAAAAAGGGGCTAACGCTGTCATAGGAACTCGTGTTACCTACCATAACCTGGGAGGGACCATGGGAAACACCATCATGGTCACAATCATTGGAACCGCAGTTACTTTCCAGGAATAATTGAATTTATAACAAATTGGTGACATTTATGGATGTTTCTGTAAAAAATTACTTTATAGAAAAACGTTGGGCATTTACCGCTGTTATCCTGGGATTTTTAGCGGGGTTTGGTTCTGCTTATCTGTGTATTATTTGGCATTTGGTTATTTTTGGATTCAATATCATGTATATAGTGTCTCCCTTGCTTGCTGGATTTGTTGAAACCGTCATAGCCCGCCGAAAGTACGGTAGAAGTACCGGTGCTATCAGTGCTCTTTTAACATTCCTACTAATCAATATATATGGCTGGTTTTTACCAGGAACCTTTGTCGACCCTACCAAAGAGCCTGCTACACTAAGTTTTATTACTATAATTGCCATAGTACTTACGATTCAAGCTGCATTCCCTATATTGGTTAACTATATACTTTTTGTAGTTGTCATGGGCACACTCACCAGGATTATCGGATTCTTGGTGAACATGCCTTCAAAAATAATGCGGGCAAAAACGCCTATAACCGAAGAAAAAGAGGAATTAACCAAACAAGCTGATGAAATTTTCCTTGATGAATTAACTATACCCATAGTGTCTGTTCCTGATGTAAATGGGGGAAAAATAAAAAGTTATGTAGGTTTAGTTACTGGAGAAGCCGTAGCAGAAGAAAAAAAATCTGAAGGACGGTTTTCAAGCATTCTAAAGATCATCCAACCCGCTCAACTGGATGACTTCAATTTGGGGGAGGCCCGAAAGGGAGCTATATCTCGAATGCTGGAAAAAACTGAATCTATGGGAGCAAATTCGGTGGTAGAAGTATTAATTGACTATGTATCTGTGGGAGGGTTACAAGGCAGCGCAACCATAGTAACTGCAACTGGAACTGCAGTAATAGTTCAAGGAACCAGTGATTTAGAGGAAAAAGTTTCCAAAGAAGATTCCATGTCTGGAATAGGTGAAAAAAACGTTCCGGAGTCAGGGAAAAGGTTTATAGATGAGGGTAAAAGTATCTCGGGGGCGGATGGAAAAAAGGCAATAGTAAGCGATACAGTAAGCACAGACGATTTATCCAATGAAATCGACCCAGTCATGAATGAAGAAAACGACCAGCTAATAAAAGACTTGAGACTTGCCACCAAATTTGATTACCTCGAAGAGCTCGAAAAGAGATTCTCAAAGGTATCAAGGGATTTGGATGAGCTTGAAAAAAGCTAAAAAAAAGATGGGAGGATGACGAATATGAGGATAAAAGAAGAAATTATTGGGAAAGAAGTGGTGGACTTTAATGGGATTGTAATTGGAAAAGTGAAGGATGTGGAAGTAAACTTCGAAACCAAAACATTGGAAGCGTTAATAATTGGAAAAGGCGGAATCTTCGCAGGTCTTGGAATTTCGAAAGATGATATAATAGTTCCTCATGGAATGGTCGTAGCTATTGGGGATAAAATACTCGTGAAAAGCGGATAATAAATGGGTTAATAAACATTGTAGCCATTGAACAAAATGTATTTTATATAATAATAGCAGTCATAGTCGTTGTTGGACTGATATTTGCACTTATGCAATGGAGAAAAGTTAGAGAAGCCCAGAGTAATGTTATATTCCTTGAAAAACAGTCGGAACTCAAGAAGATTGAACTGGTTGAAAGGGATCTGGAATCCAAACGACTGATGGAAAATGTGATCCCACTACCCCAAGATCAGCAGGAGAGGCTTTCTGAAATTAGAGAGGAGACTTCCAAGTTAATGCACAAGGTTGGTTTTCTGCACAGTGAGATCAATGAAAGGGTTACTCGCCTTGAAGCCCGGACAGAATATGAAAAGCTCCAAAAACTCCTGGAAGAAATAGAAAAAAAAGAAAAACAAATAGAAAAAAAGGGTAAAAGTAAAGGAGGGAAATAGACCATGACTCCGTTAGAGGTATTAGCCATAGTGATTTTAGCAGGTGTGGTAATAATCATTATATATTCATATCTGCAGAATGACCGCGCCCTTAATCTTGGCCGAGTGAGAAGTGATGCCAGTAATTTAGGGGGAAGAGTATATGGAGAGGCCAGTAATTTAGGTGGAAAAGTTCAAGGAGGAGCCAGTAATTTAGGTGAAAAAGTCTCAGGAGAGGGTTCTATGTCGGGAATGGGTGAGAAGTTAAATGTTTCTGGAGTAAGCGAAAAGGTTTCAGGTATTGGTGAAAGTGTCTCGGGAATGGGTGAAAAAATTAAGGGTAAAGTAAGCGGTTCTATGAGCACCGACGATTTATCAGATCGTATTGATCTCTTCCTGAATGAAAAGAGCGACCAACTTATAAAAGACTGGGAACTTGCAACCAAAGATGACATTGGAAACCTTGAAAAGAGATACAACAAGGTATCAAGGAATCTGGGAGAGCTAGACCGAAGGTTTGACGAATACCAAGGATCAACCAACAAAAAACTCAAAAAAATTGATGAACGGCTGGACAAACTTGAAAATCCTGAAGAATGAATAAATACTGAGGTTAACACTATTTTCTAAATAGTCCCTTACATCATCCCACTTCATAGGGCAATTTGAATAATTCAAGCCCGCCAAAACATGTAAAAATTGTTATCATCCCTATTAGAGAAAAGATGTATGGTCTGATCTAAATATATATTTTTTCTATGAACCATACACGAAATAAAGATCATTAAATTGTTTAAATCTCTAAAAAAGATTATCAATTCCCTTAATTGATGTTACGGGAGCAGAAATGTT
>JAUYBK010000198.1 GCA_030693105.1 Methanobacteriaceae archaeon
TGATTATGATAAATAAAATAAAATAAATCAATAAAATCCATGCGGCTCTGGGAAATTTTTTACTTTGCATCCAATCAAACCACGGGTCAAGCGCGCTAGAGAAAATCAACGCTATGAAAAGAATCGCTAAAACATCTTTAATTAAATAAACGAAATAAAGCAACAAAAATATGGAAATAACCTTGATTATGGTTGAGGTGGAAATATTAATATTAATCGGTTGTTTGTTTTCTGTCATATTCGCGGTTTGTGAGTATATCTTTATTATAAAACATATTATTAAATTAAGCAATAAAAATAAAAAAGCGGCCTTTTGGCAAAGACCGCCTTTTTATTTCTGTTTTATAAAAAAATCTTTTATCTTTTAGCTCCACTATATGCTATTGCTCTAACTATATCCCAATCAACCGCTGAAGATGGATTATAGCCGTAAATAGCTTTAAAAGTTTTTATGGCGATTTTCTCGCTATTCAGATTTCTACTATCAGGTCTTAAGCCATAAGCAATAACTGTGACAGCGGCGTTATCATTAGGATTATTCATATCAGGATCCCTTAAATAAACCTTCTTAAACTCTGCCTTGGCTCTTTTTTCAGCTTGTTCACTTCTTTCAGTCGGCCAGCGTCCATTAGCGATTTTAATCACATCTTCCCATTCGTTTTGCGTTGTTGGCAGTTTGCCAAACGCTGATTTATAGGAATTTATCACACCGGCCCGTTCGCCAGCTCCCAATATTTGAGTGGTTTCCGTGCCATAAGCTATAAAATTAGTTATTGCGTTAATATTGGCGGGCTGCAAATTAAACCCCTTAATCAATGGATTGGTATATTTATTATAACCCTCCTGCTCAAATTTAGAATTCCTGCTTTTCCTCGTGTTGCCAAGGATTGAATTTACATCACCCGAATATACTATTCCAGCTTCGTTAAGAATCTTATTTAGTTGAATGGTGCGATAATCTATCTCAATACCTAATACCTCAACTTTTTCTTCAACCTCTGGTTTGTTTATTTTTACACTACTTACTGTTGGAACTGTCAAAATAGTTGGCTGAGAATAATTTCCGCCTCCGCCTCCAGAAGAAGTCGGTCTTTCTTTGATGGTAACCGTAGTGGTAGCAATTTGAGAATCAAATTGGCCATCATTGACTATTAGAGTAACAGTATAAGTGCCGGTAGAGGAATAATCGTGAGTAGGTTTTACTCCGATTCCAGTAAAACCGTCCCCGAAATTCCAACGATAGGTCAAGACATCGCCATCTGGATCAGAAGAACCAGAGCCATCAAAAGTTATGGTATCTCCCACATAAGCGGTTTGAGCCGGTCCGGCATTGGCTATCGGTGGCTGTAAAGTAGCGCCTGTCTTAATAGTTTTCTCAAAAATCCCATCGTCATCAACATCTATTTGAAAAGTAACTCCTTTTTCGCCTTGAGAAAGCGCTTCCCAGTCAATAGAGTATTGATGGACTATATTCACGCCAGTTGAAATACTGCTAGCATCAAATGATATAACATTCTCTATTCCTTCATAATCTTCTTTCTTGGTAATTGATAAGCCATAAGTCGCATTATCAAACCCCACTACTTTATATGCATATTGATCATCTTCAACGCCTTCATCAACAAACAAAACTACAGCTTCGTTCATCTCATCATAAATAGAATAAGGTATTTCTTCTTTTATTTTCCCATTTACCAACCCACTAACTCTCCCCGTCGAATCAAGCACCTGCAATTCACCCGGGCTATGAAGATCAACTATAATTTTTTTTCCAGCTATACCTATTTTTTCAAAAGTTGTTTCATTGTTACCATTAATCCTTAAATCTACTCCTGGCAATTCACCATTTAACAACGGCGGCAAAGGCCATCTCGGTATTGAAGACCATGTTATAGAAACATTATCTTCAGTTTCGCTTTTTATATTCATATCTTTAAATTTCAAAAAATCTATGCTCACACTATTAAATACTGCTAAAAATCCACCATCGCATTTTTCCCCAAATAATGTCCGCCGACAATATTCATTATTATTTACTTTAAATCCAGTAATACCAGTATTCTGAAAAAAATCCACTGCATATTTACTAAAATCTTCCTCGTTTCTACTTACAAATAAACCATATTTATCTTCAGAAAAATTATTATTCTTTATACTAAATATTGAAGTCTGCATATCGTCGTATAAAATTACCCTCTTTGATGCCTGCGAAACAAAATAAGGTAACAACGGAACATTTTTCCAGTCTTCCGGCGTAAATGAAAAAACTTTATTATTATTTATACCAAAATCTAAATCCAAATTATTGTTAGAATCCAAATCCGCAATAATTTTATCATAAAAATCAGTTTCTTTGGTAATGCGAGGGGTAGCAACGCCATTTTTTACATCTATAATTCTATAACCATGTTTATATTCATATTTAAAACCATTTTTATCAACCAAATTATCTTTAGTAGCGCTTTGGGTTTGAATAAACAATGGCCTTATTGTATCATGTTGAAATGTTTCGTTTCCAATATCATTAAAAATACGAAATTCATGATTATGCCCGGAAAGTACAATTTGAACATTTTTCTCTTTACTATAATTAATAAAACGCTTCCAGTTATTTATAATTCCTCCATTTTCAGCTATTTCGCCCGTATCTGTTTTGTCTTGCCCTGAGTCTTTTATATCCGCAAACACAGGGTGATGCATAAATATCACTCGCGGGAGATTTGGATAATTTTGCGCTAACAAATCTAATAAAATCATAACATTGTCATTTAAGCCATCGCCTTCTGGTGACTTATCCACCAAATTTCCTGTGTCTTTCCCTGAATCTAATCCTATAAACTGAACACCTTTATAGTTAAAATAATAATTATATGGATAATAATCCCATGATGAAAAAGGGAAAAAGAGATTCACGTCTTTCGGCTTACCCATAACTTTAAAATAATTTTCCAGCCAATCATTTCCTCCTATTCCTTCTGGAAGTTCACCGGCGGCTCTTTCGTATCGATCATGATTACCTGGCACAATATAAAACTTTATGCCAGTCCGTTCAGTAAAATTATCCGTCATTGATTTAAAATCAGCCAGCCATCTCTCGTTATTGTATTCAACATTATCGCCGCTAATCAAAATAAAATCCGGTTTAGGCGTCATCTTTTCTATTTCATAAAGCGAATCTGTAAATCTTGGATATGATAATTCCTCATACCAATCTTCTCTTTCTTTTCCTGTAAATTGAGTACCCCATTTTGCCAGCCATGCAAAATTACTTCCAAGATGAACATCGGTCATATGGATAAATGAAAAATCTTTATAAAATTTAAAATCCGCCTTAAAAAGCGACTGCTCGCCAAATAATGCCTCTCCGCTTTTATCGCCTTTTTCGTCAATAGCCTGAATTTTCCAAATATAATCTCCTTCTTCCAAATGATCAAAGACGACAGACGCAATTTCATTGCTATTTACTAAAACACTTTCTTTAACGATAATGTCTATTACATTATTGTTTTCTTCGTCAAATTTATACAACGCCACCTTTATTTTAATTCGGTCATTGTCCGAATCGTACGCTTTAGCTTTGAGTATAATAGTATCATTATTAATTATATCTCTCTCCGGAATTTCCGTTATGCCACCAAATAGATACTGCTTTATTTCAAAGGGAAGCGTCGGTGGGTGATTTTCTGCTTCTTCGGCTGGAACAATGTT
>JAUYBK010000226.1 GCA_030693105.1 Methanobacteriaceae archaeon
CCCCCAGTTCAGCCCAGCAAGGTGGTTTGTGTGGGTCTAAACTATCGGGACCATGCTGAAGAGTTGAACATGGAAATTCCTGACGAACCTATCCTATTTTTAAAACCACATACTGCGGTCATTGGTCACGGAGCTAGTATTATTTATCCCCCCCAGTCCCACCAGGTGGACTACGAGGCCGAACTAGCCGTGGTGGTGGGTAAAGATGCCCATAAAATCTCGAAAGAGAATGCTTTCGACTACATCGCCGGCTACACTATTCTCAACGACGTCACCGCCCGTGACCTCCAGCGGAAGGATGGTCAGTGGACGCGGGCCAAGAGTTTTGATACTTTCTGCCCTATAGGACCCTGGATAGAGACCGATCTGGATCCCGGTAATCAAAATATTTCCCTACTACTTAATGGGCAGCTTAAGCAAAAATCCAACACCCGAAATATGATATTTTCTGTAGAAGAGCTTGTGAGCTTTATATCCAACATCATGACTTTAAAACCAGGAGATGTGATCGCCACAGGTACTCCGCCCGGGGTGGGGTCCATGCAGGTGGGAGATATGGTTGAAGTAGAAGTTGAAGGGATTGGGGTTCTTAAAAATAGGGTCCTAGGCCATTAATGATTATCAAAATCATCAGGCATGCCAGGCTCTCATAACAAAGTTAGGACTCTTATTCAAGTGCTGTCCCCCAAAATTCTTTAGTAACATCCGATTTATGCTTTTTTGAATCCTGAAATCTTCTTCCAGGAGAAAATCTATCAGTTTATTGTATCGACTGTTAACCTCCAGGAGTAACTTCTCCCGACCGTTAAATTCGCAAAAAGAGTTTAAAGATAGGTTAAGGACGTCTTTTTGACAGGGGCGAGGTTTCATCACACCCCAAAGATGGATGAAAACACCCTGATAGGAAGATAGAACCCCCATTGGCTCTTCACCCTGGCTGACGATGATGATCTGCCCACCACCAGCGTGAGTTAATTCTAAATCATCCCGGTAACTTATTCCCATGAGTTCCTGCTGGGTCCATAAATCAATTTTTTCTAAAAACACTTCTTTTCTGGTCTGAGACATTTTAGAATAGGGTTCTACCCCGTAATCATTTGGCCCTTCAAGTTTAACTTCAATTTTATCCGGAACTTCCATAATCAGCGACGGAAAAGTGGAGTGAATCCCAAGTTTATGGTACAAGCCCAGGTTTTCCCCAGCTTCGGGGCGTACTTCCAGACCTATAACCTGACAACGGCTTTTTAAGTATTCCATGCTGGGTTGGATGATTTTCTGGCCCATTCCATTTTCCTGGTAAGAGGGATGGATGCCTACTGGTCCCAAGTAGCCTTCACTGCCCATTGTCTTGGAGAAAGAGTAGCCAATGATTTCGTCCCCTTCGGTTAGAATGAAGCAACCCTCCGGGTCAAGTGATCTTAAACCGTAGAGATTTTCAAGGGAACGGGGTTCCACACGTTCAAATGCCAATTGGTCTATTTTAATTATGTTTTCCAAATGATATTCTTCCATCCTTTTGATTTGCACTATCTATTCTCCAAAAAGACCATTTATTCTGAAAATTCTTATTCCAGGTAGATAGCCGGTTTGTAGGGGATGGCATTTCGGGCCTTATTCTGGGGGTCATAATCTGCGTCCGGGTGTACAATTACTTCTGCACTTGTTTCCCGTGATAGGTAGTCCAGTGAATCGTTTAGTAATTGGTACTCGTCCAGCCAGCCCACATAGTTGATGCGAGTCATTTCTCGGGCTATTTTCTGGGCAAAGGCAGCAATTTCCTTCTTATCATCATGAACATTTTCTTTGATAGATCGGCCAATTATTTGGCCCACGTCCGGTTTTCCTACGTTGTTGGCAATTTCAAAAACTTTCCATTTCCATTTGGGGGCCAGATAAATGTGTATTTTCTCAGGTTCGGATTTGGTGATCTTCTTTATCTCCCGAATGTCCTCGGCCAGTCCCTGCACTATTTCTTCGCCCTTAAGCACTTCTTCATTGATTAGTACTGGATCATATTCTGGCCAGGGAGCTTCTGAGGCGAATCCATGACCTCCATGTCGTCCCCAGAGTTCTTCAGATGCGTGAGGAATGAATGGGGAGAGTAAGCGTGTCCATATACCCAGTACATAGGCCAGTACGTCAGCAATTTCCTCTTTTGTATCTGGATCTTCCATCTGGGCGTCGACGCGATATAGGTAGTGATCAATGTCCTTTTTAAATAGGAAAAGAGATTCTTGGAGTGCTTTTCTGGTTTGGAATCCTTCCAGGGCTTCGGTGGCGTCTTTTACCCTCTGATTGACTTGGCTTACCATCCAGGCGTTAATAGAATTATTAACTGCTGGTGGGTCCACTTGGTCTTTTAATTGTAGCTGGGAGCCGTTTAGCTGGTCCACCCGATCGGCAAATTCCATGAACCATTCCAAACGTTTTTTGGTCCCTATTACTTCTTTTTCTCTCCAGTCGAAGTCCTGCCATGGTTCGGCTGACGACATTAGGAATAATCGAACTACATCTGCTCCATGGTTTTTAATGGCATCCTCCAGAAGTACGATGTTTCCCTTTG
>JAUYBK010000018.1 GCA_030693105.1 Methanobacteriaceae archaeon
AAAGATAAAATTAATTTTAAAGGTACTAAACTAATGGATATATCAAATATCCAAATTTTTTATGGGATTAAAACAGGTTACAACAAAGCATTTGTAATTGATGAAAAAACAAAAAACGATCTTATCGATGAAGATCCAAATTCTATTGAGATCATAAAGCCTCTCTTAACAGGTAGAGATATAAAGAGATGGATGATTAATTACAAAAATCTCTATCTAATTTTTACAAGAAGGGGTATTGATATTGATATGTATCCTGCAATAAAAATGTATCTATCACAGTTTAAAGAAAGGTTGACCCCCAAAAATGCAGGACAAAGGACTGGAAGGAAACCTGGCCCATATGAATGGTATGAAATCCAAGATGCAGTTGACTATTATGAAGAATTTGATAAAAATAAGTTAATTTATCCAAACCTTGCATCAAGTTTGTTTGTAGTTTTTGATGAAAATGGATATTACACTAATCAAAAATGTTTTATTATAACTTCTGATATTAATTTAAAATTTTTAGGAACAATATTATCTTCAAAGGTATTGAACTTTGTTTTTAGCCTTTCTGGGACTCCATTACAAGGTAAATATTATGATTTGAATAAAAAATATATAGAAAAGCTCCCTATCAGAACCGTTACCGCTGAAGAACAACAACCACTAATAGAAAAAGCAGATCAGATATTAAAACTCAACTTAATACTCCAAAAAGAGTTAAAAGGATTCAAAAACTGGATTAGGAAGGAATTCGAGGTTGAAAAGTTATCTCAGAAACTGGAAAAGTATTATGAGTTGTCTGAAGATGAATTCATTGATGAATTAAGGAAAAAAAAGGTTTCCACTAAATTAAGGAAGAATAGAGAGTCTTTAGAGCGAGAATTCTCCGAAAGCCTTGCGATCATAAAGCCGTTACTCCAAGAAATCGAACAGACTGATAATGAGATTAATAGTATGGTTTATGAGCTGTATGGGTTAACAGAGGATGAGATAATGATTATTGAGGATAGTTTAAAGGAATGAGGGGATACAGATGGATATAGAAAAATATTTCAATGGTTTCAAAGATTTTTTAGAAACTGATAAAGGTTTGGAATGGGAGAAAGAACGCAAAGAACGCAAAAAGTTATATTGGGAAAAATGCCATACAACACGATTACGCAAATGTAAATTTAAAGATTCAAATATAGGATATAATGCAATATCAAGAGGAATTATTTCGCCGTTATTTACATAATTACCAACTTGCCAACAGATACTGCCATCATCATCCAATATTCTAACACATTCTTTAATAACATCTCTCTGTTGACTTACATACTCCTCCATGTCAAGTTTATTTTCATAGTCCTTACCGAGATTATACGGTGGTGAGGTTACTACTAATTTAACAAAGTTATTAGGGATTTGAGAAAGTAAATCTAAACAATCCCCAGGATAAAGGACGAGATCTGCATCTGGATTGAATTCGGTATCTTTAATTATTTTGGACATGTAAACACGCATTAAATGATTTTAATATTGAAATTTAACAAGTCTAATATAATGTTTTTTCTTTTATTAAAATATATATCTTTATTTATTTGAGTCTATTATTCTAAAATAGTCATCATTGTCAGTAAAAAAACAGACTGATCAATTAAACAGATTCCACCCTTTATATTTTGATTTATTATCCTTTTCAGTGCTTCCCTGGCTACTTCTTCTGTTTCAAAGGGCGATGTACATCTCGAAGAAAATATCGTTTCTAAATTCATGTTTTTTTAATCCGTCAAAGGCTTCCATTTTGTTTCTTCTCTATATTTTTAATAAGTCATCGTTAAAAATGATACTCTTCCATCATATCAACTTCCAGTATTATATATATTTTAGATAATCATACAATAGTAATATATTTTTTGGTATAATTAATAAAATTAATAAATACTTCACCATTAGAAAACATACCCTGATCATGGGTTACCATGAAGATGGGCACTTCTTGCCCTTCATCCCTTTTAGGCTGGTTAACAGACTCTAAACTAATATTTAAATGATTAGTGCCTGAAGAAGAAATATCATCGTTAACAATTATGTTCTTCCTTAAAATATCAATTTTTCGTCCATATTGGGCAGAGTGGAGATATATGGAATTTCCATCATAGCCAAAGTTCATGGAAACCATATAGGGATTTTATCATCTGAAAATGCAATTCTACATTACTTCAGCCTCATGAAGCACCCAATTTATAGTTTCCCTGTCCCTAATCTCTTTTTCACTTCTTCGCATTGTAGCTCCTCTTAAAGTTAAAGATTATAATTATAACAGATTAAAGATTATACTAACGAATGTTAGTTAGATTCAGGTTTATCATAATGAACAACCCCCAATCAAAAAAAGATTCTAAGCCCACCAAAGAAATAATATTAGACGTTTCACTGGATTTATTCTCACAAAAAGGATTTAATGCAGTTTCAGTACGGGAAATACCTCGGGAAGTGGGTATATGAGAAAACTCAATTTACAATCACTACCAAAACAAAGAAGCCATATTGGACACTATAATTGAATATTTCATGGGTGAAATGGCCCAAATCAGCCATTCCAAGGATTTAAAAGACGAATCATTTCCCAGGGCCCGGAAGTGTATTTTAAAATAGGTGCAGAGATGTATATCAGACAAGTTAATACACCGAAAATGGAAAAAATATGGCGTTTAGTCTCTATTGAAGTTAATCATAACCCCCAAATTACAAATTTTTTCAAAAAAGAACTGCTAGAAGGAGCAATAGATGTTTGGGTAAACATATTCCGGATAATGATAGAAAAAAAGCTTATTAAACCATTTGATCCTAGATTGCTCGCCTATGAATACTTCTCCTTTGCAATATACCTCTTCTTCGAATCTTTTGTCTTAAAGTATGATGAGGCTACGATTCATTCATGGATTTAGCCTTAGAAAAAATGGATAAACATTCAGAATTCCTCTTAGACACGATAAAGGTCTAAAGTTCCTATGTTTAATAGAATTAATAAATGTGAAAATCATGAAAAACTCGATGAAGTCAGAAGACCCTTATCACCCCAAAGTTCTTCTGGTCGGATACAACGGGGCCAACAACACTGGATCCGAAGCCAGGTTACTTTCCATCATTGAGGATGTGCGGAGGGTCCTGGGACCGGAAGTGCACATAACAGTTCCCACCTTAAATGAAAAAAACTTAAGGCGTTATCTGGATGAAGACGAATGCTTGCACATCGTCCCCATCCCCTCCATCTATTTTTTGGCCCTGCGAAAGTTGGTGAAAGAACACGACCTGGTACTGTTAGTGGAAGGTAGCTGTTACATGGATACCTGGACATCGGCCCTTTTATGGGCATTTTTATGGACTACTAGATGTGCAAATTCACTTAAAAAACCATGTGTGGCCTATGCAGTGGATGCAGGGGATCTTTCATCTGTTAATCGGTGGCTTGTCAAGAAGGAGGCAAGTAAGACTGATTTAATAATTACCAGAACTAAAAAGGCGGCAGAGAAGCTTATATCCATTAAAGTAAAAGCATCCATTAAAGCAACTGCTGACACCGCCTTCACCTTCCAGGAAGACCCGGAAGACCATAATCTTCTGGAGGATATGTGGCCAGACTCTGTTAATGGAGTAGTCGGCCTGGCACTGGTTGATTTCTCCCTCTGGCCAGTGATTATAAGGCCCTGGGGAAGAAAAGAGGATCTTTATAAATGGCCTTACTATTTCTCCCGATCCAATGAGAGATATAAAGCCAAACAAAAGTTAATTGAGGGTTGGTCCAAAGTCGCCGATAGTATCATTGAAAACCACCAAAAGAGAGTTGCCCTGATCTGTATGGAAGAATTGGATGAATCATTGGCTAGAGAAATCCGCAGTAAAATGAAAAATAAGGACAGTTGCCAAATAATATCCTCTGGAGAGTTTAACGCTTCCCAGATGACTTCTATACTGGGTAAGCTGGATCTTTTGGTAACATCCCGTTACCATGCATCGGTGTTATCTTTAAAAGCAGAAGTCCCCCAAATAGCCGTGGGCCATGACTTGCGGCTTTCTACCATATACCAGGATCTGGGTCTTCATGACGATTACTTCATAAGCCAGAATGCCCCCCATTTATGGGGAGATGTGGAAGAAAAGGTAAGTTTGCTTTTAAGAGATCCCCATTTACAACAAGATAAACTACAGCAGGGATACCAGGAACAATTAAGTCTATCCCAACAGAACAGTATACTTCTTGGTGAGTTCCTGAAACAAAAAAAGCTGTTGGTGAGAGAATGAGTGGCCAGGTACTTGTTAGTGGAGCCAGCGGATTTCTGGGAACCCACATAATCCGCCAATTACTTAAAAATACTGATGACAATATCATAGCCCTGGTGCGTGCTGATGATAAACAACACGCCTTAAAACGTTTGAAGAGGGCTTGGTGGGACTGGTCCGAACTTTTAGAAGGATTAAAAGAGAGAATTGCAGTTATTGCCGGTGATGTGAGCCAGGAACATCTGGGATTGGATGATGATACCTATAGATCACTGGCTTTGGATATTACCCACATCATTCACACTGCAGCTGATCTGAGGCTGCACGCCTCTCTTAAAGATCTTCGAAAAACCAATCTGCAGGGGACTGTTAACCTCCTGAAAGTTGGAAACTCTGCCCGGGCTAATGGAAATTTTAAACGTTTCTCCCACCTATCAACAGCCTATGTTGCTGGAAAACGTGGGGGAGAAATATTTGAGGAGGATCTCCAGGAAGAGTACGGTTTCTGGAGTAACTACGAAGAGAGTAAATATGAAGCTGAAAGGGCCGTGCAGGAATCAGGTTTGCCATTTTCCATATTCCGGCCCGGAATGGTGGTTGGAAACTCAGAAACTGGTGAAATTAAAACTTTTAACACATTGTACGTTCTTTTAAAACTTTACTTAACCGGCAAATTAAGGTTCATCCCCACCAGTTCCTCTTTAAAACTTAACCCCGTTCCCGTAGATTATGTGGCCCAAACAGTGAGTACTTTAACATTTAATTCAGATGCTGAAGGGAAAACTTTCCACCTCACTGCTCCTCCCTCCCACATTCCTACCATAAAGGAACTTCTAGAAGAGACCCGAAAATGGGCCAAAAAAGAACTGGATATCAATCTCCCCCAACCAATATTTCTGCCCCTTTCACCTTTAATACAAAAATTATCACCATCATCCCAGAAGAATGTTAAACCCGGCCTTTTAAACATTATACTCACACTATCCCCCTATCTTGATGAAAAACGCGTTTTCATAAGAAAAAATACCCAAAAATTTTTAGGACCATACAAACTTGACTGGAAAGATTACCTCCCCCATTTACTTGAATATGCAGTTTACCACGGATTTTTCCATCGCTCAGAACGCACAGTTCAAGAACAAGTTTTGTTCCGGTTAAAAAGCCGAAGCTTCCCTATAAAGTTCTACGATGTGGTGGAAGGCAGCGTAAAAGAGAAACCCTCGGCGTTGATGCATCGGGATATTTTAAAAGCTGCAAGTTCACTTCAAAAGTTAGGGGTGATGAAGGGGGATCGGGTGGCCCTGGTAGGTCTAAACAGTACCCGTTATCTAATCCTGGAAGTGGCAATAGGTCTTATTGGAGCTGTTAGCGTTCCTATCTACTATACCAGCCCACCAAATGAAATAAAGAACATATTAAAGTCTAGTGAGGCTATAATCCTTTTTTTTGGTACCCCCCACCTTATGAAGTGCTTAGATGAGTTAGATTCTGGTGTTAGAATAATTTCATTTTGTAGAGAATCACAGAAAATCCCTGTTTCTGTTTTATCGTGGCCATTATTCTTAGAAAATGGAGATTTTTTAGAACCCCCACAAGCTCCTGTTGACTTTGGCGATCTGGCCACCATTCGCTACACCTCCGGCACCACTGGTAAACCAAAAGGCGTGACCTTCAACCATGGAAACTTGCGCTGGATGGCAGAATCCATGGCTTCCTTACCATCCTGGCGAGACCGAAACCGCGAAGTCAACTATTTATCATTTTTGCCAATGAATCATGTGGTAGAGGGCATAATAGGTACCTATTCCCCATATTATGCGCCAGCACCACTCAAATTATACTTCCTGGAAGATTTCCATGACTTAGCTCAAGCTCTGCCACGGATACGGCCTACCATCTTCTTCTCGGTGCCCCGCTTTTATGAGAAGGTGTGGTCCCAACTTAAAAATAGTACCATAGGCCACTATTACCTTCAATCCCCGGAGGGCATTATTAAAAAATCCTTAAAACAATTATTACATAGATTAATTCTCAATAAGGCCGGATTAAACCGTTGCAGCCAGTTAATAGTAGGTTCCGCTACTTCAAGTCAGCAGTTGCTGCAAGATTTTCAGGACTTGGGTGTAGAAATTCACAACGCCTACGGCCTCACCGAAGCCCCACTGGTTACCCTTAACCGTAGCGGGGCCAACCAAATAGGGACCGTAGGGGAACCCCTTCCGGAAACCAGGATAATCATCAGCACAGAGGGTGAAGTGATGGTGAAAGGGCCCCAGATAACTCCGGGTTACTTTGAAACGGATCTGAAACCTCCCAAAATTGATGGTTGGCTATGCACTGGTGATTTGGGATATTTAACTCCGGAAGGAAGTTTAGTTATAACTGGTAGAAAAAAAGAGCTCTTAATCAATTCTTACGGTAAAAGCATCGATCCACTGCATATTGAGGCATTATTAAGAGACGTTTCTGGCGTGGTAGAAGTTATGCTGGTTGGCGAAGGCAAACCATATCTAAGTGCTCTTTTGTGGGTGGATGAAGATTATAGTCCTGAAAAAATAAACCACGAAATTTTTAAAGTGAATAAGGATCTTTCTCGTCCGGAGCAGGTGAAAAAATGGGCCATCATTTCCAACGATCTTTCCATCGAGGGGGGAGATCTTACCGCCAATATGAAACTTAAAAGGGAAATCATAACCACCCGTTACCTGAAAGTGGTCGATGTATTGTACCAGGGAACCATTGATCCTCGTGTATTACATTTTGGCCAGTTGGAGGCAATTCATGAGCCTTAAATTAGATTTACTATCATTATGGATGCCTGAATTTGTTATCAAGAAAGAACTGAAACTTTTAGGAGATGTTACCATCGGCGAACTGGACCGGCTGCTGCAGGAAAATGCCCCTTCCTACTTAAAATCCGTGAAGAGGCCTGTTTTTGAGGGAGATAGTACGGCCATACGGGCAGAAATTGCTTCAGCACATAATAAACGCGTAAATTTGCTGGTTGATTCCCTTGGACGTGATAAAGCCATACAACTGGGTAGAGAGGCACTTTTTATAGTGGGGAAAGATTTAGGATCCCAAATTAAGAATAGAATAGGAGTAGGTAAAAGCCTTAATGAGCTAATAAAAGCAGCAAGTATTCTTTATCTGGTGTTGGGGATAACTTTTAAAGTTAAAAAAATTAATGGAGACATTTTTATGGTAGTGAATCGATGCTCACTGGCCCGACATTACTCTCCAGAGACTTGTCTGATCCTCAGTGCCGCCGATGAAGGAGTGGTGAAGGGTTTAAATCCTAAAATAAAGATGAAATTTACTGAACGTATTGCCGATGGGGCAGCATGCTGTCTGGCATCCATCCAAGTAGAGGAGTAGGAATATGAGAGCTATTGTAGTTGGTACCGGTGCGGGAGGGGCCACTACCGCACGTGAGTTACAGGCAAACGGTTTCGAGGTACACCTATTAGAGGCCGGACCCCCTTTCAAACCTTTTACCCGGCGCCTATCCTGGACCGAACCATTTCGTCGTTTTGGTCTCTTAGGAGGGGAGAAGAAATTCAAATATCTTTTCCCTGCCATGCATATGCAGCGTTCTTCACCGGATCTGGTGTTGGTAAGAGGACTAAGCACTGGTGGTTCAACTGTCCTTTCTTGCGGCAACCTGGCCCGGACTGATAATGGCCTGAAAGAGATAGGCCTGGATTTAACCCCGGAGTTCCAGGAACTAGAAGATGAATTAAAACCAGAACCGATTCCAATTGAGATGTGGAGGCCCATGACTCAGAAGATGTTCCAATCTGCCCAGGATCTGGGCCTAAATCCACAACCTACTCCTAAAGTGGTTGATTCCAGGCGATGCATTTCTTGTGGCCTTTGTGAGTTGGGTTGCCAGGCCGGTGCTCGTTGGGATTCTAGACAGTTTTTGAAAGAAGCTATTCAAAAAGGGGCCACTTTGTACACAAATTCGCCTGTGGAGAAGGTTATTATTGGAAAAGAGAGAGTTAAGGGAGTTTTAGTTAAATCAAAGGGTAAAACTACGATTATGAAAGGGGAGGTGGTGGTTCTGGCTGCCGGCGGGATTGGAACTGCCCAGATTCTGAAAAATTCGGGACTACCCGTAAGAGACAGTCTGTGGGCAGACATCGTTCTAACTATGGGTGGGGTTTCAAAGGGAGCCCATCAACTGGAAGAACCTCCCATGGTGTGGTACACCGAACATGAAGATTTTATCCTGTCGCCTTACCTGGATATTCTCTCGCATTTCTTCCACAAGCCATGGACAAATGTTTCAATCCAGGACAGGGTTGGTTTGATGGTTAAACTTGCTGATGTGGAAGAGGGAACAGTTCATACCAGCGGAGAGGTAGAAAAATCCCTTACCAGCCTGGACCAAATCCGTTTAGAACAGGCTATTACTCATGCCTCACCGGTTATGGAAAGAGCAGGGGTTTCCAGGCCATTCGTAAATGGAATGTACAATGGGGGCCACTTGGGTGGAACAGTCCCCCTTGAAAAGAAAGACTTAAGTACAATGAAACCTTCATGGCTACCGGAAGGACTATGGGTGGCTGATTTATCCCTGGCACCACGTTCTCAGGGCATGCCCACCATGCTACTCACTGCAGCCCTATCATTGCGAGTTGCTCGTAAAATAGAAGGAAATTTCAAATTTGAATAGATATGGATGAAATTCACATCCCTTTTAAGTTCTTCCTGACCCTTATCAGTTAAAGAATAGTGCTGGGGGTGGATTTACGGAAAAAGGATAGGGAAGAATAAAAAAGACTAAACTTTTAGAATGAAATTCCTGGTATTATTATATGTAGGGAGCTTAAAATGAAAATTAAAATCATAAAATCAACTCCTTTCGGGCCATTGACCATAATCTGGTCCAAAATCGATGGCTCCCCCCGGATCGTCAGAGTACTGCTCTACAATTTTGAATCCTCTGCTGAAGATCAAGTGGCCCAAATT
>JAUYBK010000227.1 GCA_030693105.1 Methanobacteriaceae archaeon
TGGATGAACCAATTCCTTATGATCTGGTGGAAAAGATTGTTATTTTTAGAGTGAATGAGAATTTACAAAAATGAATTAATAATCGATAATTAACACAAGGCGGATTGAATACTATGAAAATTAAATACACTACCTTGATAGTTAAGGATATGGATGAATCCATTAAATTCTAAACCGAAGTTATGGCAAAAAAATAGTAGAACAGGATTTTGAGGTCTTGCAGGAAGAGGGAAAGTAATTATGTCCTTGCAGCAGACCTTTTTCAGCCGTCTTATGGGATTCTCCGTGACATGTTCGGAGTAATGTGGAATCTGGCTGCTATGGAAGGGGAATCTGGGGCTTTCCCATCTACAAGTATCACGGAATTATTGGTTTTTTGGTGTATACTTATGAACATGCTTTTAGCCTGGGCTATTCCATGCTTTTGACCAAGGGGTTGGTCTTTTCAAGTAAACAAGTTGCAGTTATATAAAGTTTTAATTATTCCTATTTTTTTATTTTAATAAAGAAAATACTTAATTTTAACAACTTTATATGAAGTTTAGGGTTTATCATAGCCACAAAATCTTAAAATAGTTTAAATAGATTTTCGATTTATTTTATCTTCAATTAAATGGGAGATCAGATATTTTTACAGATATCTGAATCAGATAGATTTATATATAACGTGCCACGATATACCGTAGTATGGTATAACAGTGCACGATGTATCAATGATATGGGAGATCAATATGGATACTGAAAAATTACAAAAAAAGTATTTACCCTTAACAGAAGCAGCTTATTATGTTCTAATTTCTTTAAATAAGCCTCGACACGGGTATAGGATAATGCTATACGTCAAAGAGATCACCAATGGCCGTATTAATATCGGGGCGGGAACCATGTATGGAAATCTGTCTCGAATGGAAAAAGAAGGGTTAATAAATACAGTTGCAGAAGAAGATCGTAAAAAAATCTATGAAATTAGTGAAAAAGGGAAAATTATATTGAAATTGGAGCTGGCACGTCTAGAAGAGCTTCTCAGTCATGGTAAAAGTGAAATGGGGGATTTAAAATGAAAGATGACAAAGTTGTATGGCGCTGGTGGTGGGGCTGGAACACTGAAAAAGTGGAAAATTGGCTGGAAGAAATGGAACAGAAAGGATGGAATCTAGTTAAAGTCGATTTTGCCCAGATCAGGTTCAGTTTTAAGAAAGGAGAAAGCAGGAAAATGAGTTACTGTTTTGATTATCCTGCATATGTTAAAGATAATTATTTTGAGATTTTCAAAGAAGATGGCTGGGAATCGATGGATAATAAAATGGGACCCTGGTTTATATGGAGTAAATCCTATGAAAATGAAAGACCCAGTATTTATACTGATACGAAATCATTAATTGAAAAAAACAATCGCCAAATTAGGACTGTCATTTTTGGGGTATTTGTAACTCTATTCTTATTATCTTTAGTTTTACTTGGCAATTTTGACAGCACTAAATTGATATCAGCACTATTAATCTTGTCAATTGTCTTTTATGGCTACATAATAGTACAATTACGCCAGAACAATAAAAAACTAAAACAAAATGCCATTAAATGTTAATATTAGTCTATTAAACGTGCGAATAATCAATTTTAATCTTACAATCCCTTAAATTAGTTAGTAAATGAAAAATTAGATAAATGAGGGAAAATTGACGAATTAAACTAAATTTGGAGGAATATTATGAAAGCGATTGTATACACAGAATACGGGCCACCAGATGTTCTGCAACTCAAAGAGGTAGCCAAACCTGTTCCCAAGGATAATGAAGTACTGATAAAAGTATATGCTACGACAGTAACGACAGCAGATGGCATGATGCGAAGGGGTGAATCACTTGTTAGTAGAATCATTTTGGGCCTCAGAAAACCAAGAAGGAAATTCAAAATACCTGGCCTTGAACTTGCAGGGGAAATTGAAGAGACAGGCAAAGATGTAAAACGATTTATGAAGGGTGACCAGGTCTATGGATTTACTGGTTTTGGACCTGGTGCTTATGCCGAGTACAAATGTATGCCCGAAAAAGGGTCGCTAGTAATAAAACCAGGTAATATGACCTATGAGGAAGCTGCTGCTGTCGTTGATGGGGCATCAACTGCATTGTTTTTCCTAAAAGATAAGGCACAGATTCAGAGTGGAGAAAAAGTCCTTATCAATGGTGCTTCTGGAAGTATGGGTACTTTTGCGGTACAGCTTGCCAAATACTTTGGGGCAGAAGTCACCGGAGTGTGTAGTACTGCAAATTTAGAATTGGTAAAATCTCTTGGTGCGGATAAAGTTATTGATTACACTAAAGAAGATTTTACCAGAAGCTGTGAGACCTATGATATTATTTTTGACACAGTAGGCAAGAGTTCGTTTTCACGTTGCAAAGGCTTACTAAAGAAAAACGGACGCTATGTTGTGACTGTCATGGGGCTGGCACCACTTGTACAAACGCTATGGACTAGAGTGATAGGCAGCAAGAAAGTAATATTTACAATGTCAATTGAAAAAACTGAAGCTCTGGTTTTCATCAAAGAACTTATTGAGGCAGGAAAGCTTAAACCTGTGATAGATAGACGCTATCCATTGGAACAGATTGCGGAAGCTCACAAATATGTTGAAAAAGGACACAAAAAGGGGAATGTAGTCATAAAAATTGAGGAGAGAGAATAAATGAAGGAAGAAGAATTAAATTTCGGCGGATCTCTTTTATTTGAGAATTTTCCGTGGATTATAGGAGTGATTTGTTTAGGTGTAAGTCTCTTTATATTTTTTTATTTTAAATCGCTATATATCCAGGTGTTGGCATTGCCTCTTCTTTTACTGTCGGCAAATTTTTTTGTAGGAGGTTTCGTGGCCAGGAATTTTACAAAGACAGATAATATGACACTTCCATTTGTTGATTTATTCTCCTCAGATGAGGATCTTATTCTTGATGCAGGGTGTGGTTCTGGTAGAGCCACAGTTGAACTTAGTAAGGTTTCTAAAAATGGACAGATTGTAGCCCTTGACCTGTTTGATCCTAAATCTGAAAGTATAAGCAGCAAGGAATTGCTTGAAAAGAACCTGAAAATTGCAGGAATAACCGATAAGGTTCGGATCGTACAGGGGGATGTTACAGATCTTGAATTTAAGGATAACACCTTTGACGCGGCTATTAGCATCCTTTTAGTTAATAATTTGGGCAAAGCAAAACTTAAGGGTTTGAAGGAGCTGTTTCGCGTGCTTAAGCCCGGAGGAAAAATACTGATTGTTGTTCCATCGCTCAGCCTACAAACATTCGCGGTCATGAGTGTTTTCTCTTTAATACTCACCTCCAGTAAAGAATGGCGGTCTCTCTTCCAACAGGCCAGGTTCAGTCTGCTTGATGAGGGATTTATCAACTTTGGCACATTTTTCCTGTTACAAAAATAGTTAATAAAAAATTAAGGTGAAAAGATGGAAAATAAAGAGAAAAAAACTAAAGATTCATCGCCAATGAAATCTCTCTTGGTCTTGTATTCGTATCATCACCATAATACCGAAAAAATTGCTAAAATTATTGCAAAAGTTCTTGATGCAGAAATAAAAACGCCACAGCAAATTAAACCTGAAGAACTTCTAGAATACGATCTGTTAGGTTTCGGATCAGGGATTTATAGTGCAAAACACCACGAATCTCTGCTTGAGCTTGCCGATGAGCTACCACAAGTCACGGGCAGGGAAGCATTTCTTTTCTCAACCAGTGGAATGACTGGGGATGCCAAAGCCGCCAAAGATCATGCTACTCTTAAGAAAAAACTAGAACTGAAAGGTTACATACTCATTGATGAATTCCAATGTAAAGGTTTTAACACTAATAGTTTTCTTAAACTATTTGGGGGAATGAATAAGGGCCGACCTAATGCTCACGACCTTAAAAATGCAGAAGACTTTATTAAGAGTATTAAGAGAACCCAAGGCTCATAGATATGTCGACAAAGGACAGAAGGCAAATATAGCCATAACCACAGATCATTTCAGAGAATACTAAAACATAATCGATGATATAGGTGTTAAACACCAATTATGCATCTTCCACCTCTTCAAAATGATAGGAAACACAGTATACAAAATATTAAAGTCTAAAAAAGTCACAGGAGATGAAAAAATAAGTTTATGCCTCTATTTCACCGACATAAAAAACATATTCCGCACATACAACGAAAAAACAGTAACAAAAAGACTAGAACAACTTTTAACACAATATAACAAAATCCCCAAGTTTTACAACGATATCTCACCAAAAAGATAATTCCAGACTTCCAAAGACTCACACAACACATAAGAGACCATAAAATACCACGAACATCCAACCACGTAGAAAACTACTACCGACAAACCGAACCAGAACAAATAAAAACCAAATACAAAACCAAACAAGGAATACTCAGCTACCTAAACCATAAAATGAAAAAATGGACACAAAAACACAGAAAAAAACATCAACACCCAATAACTTTACAGTCTCATATTATATTAAAAACCCCAGAAAACTGCGAAATGCTTTTGCAAACGACTTATTATGTAAAAAATGATAGCAAATTTTGGGGAATCACTTTGTTTGCAGGAGTTCTTATTTTCTTCACTATTGTGGAAGTTTGGAGAATTTTAACAAACCCTGATAATATTGGAAATCCGGAATTAAGCATGTTAATTGCTTCATTTTCGTTTACGGCTTTTGTTTTGACATTGCGAAAAGATGATTATGAAATTCCATGTGCCCGTTTTGTAATTGTATCTATCATATTCACTATAATAGGGATGGTTTTTATTTTAGTTATATATCTATTCGGATTAAATTTGAACCTAATTTGGGGGTTAATCAATAATTTAATTAAAATGTAGCAAGGATAGAAAATATGGGGACTTTAGTATAGAATCACACAAAAATGCATTAAAAAATATAAAGCAACCATTGAAGCATAGAAAATGGAAAAACAGACTATCCTAATCCGAAACTACAAATTAAAGAAACTTCTTTAGTAATATAACCATTAGAAAGATTCTGGAGGTAGTATGCAGTTTTTAGAAGAATTTTCAATTAAGCCTATTAACACTCATCTTTACCAGATAGCCTTTATTCATGAGTCTTATTCCAATGAGAATGGTCTCCATGAATGTTACGATAGATTAGAATTTATAGGGGATGCCGTTCTGGATCTGGTGGTATCTGAATTTTTATATCAAATGGATCCCCACTTGACTGAAGGCGAATTAACACGCAAACGTGCTAATTATGTATGCAAAAAGGCCCTCTACACCTATTCTACTGAATTAGGATTAGAACAGTATATAAAATTGGGTGCCAGTCTGAAATTGACCAGTCGTGAACTTGATTCGGTTGTTGCGGATGTTTTTGAATCTGTAATCGGGGCTTTATATCTTGATTTAGGTCTGGGATCCGTGAAAGAGTTCATTTATCAAAGTGTCATTCCCCATATTGAAAATGGCAACATCTTCTTTTATGATTATAAGTCTAAATTAAAAGAGTTTTGTGATCAGGACGGCTTTGATCTAATTTATGACTTAATCAGGGAAGAGGGAGACCCACATAATAAAACATTCACCATAGCTGCCTTAATTAATGGAAAAAATTACGGAATTGGTAGGGGTGGGAGTAAAAAAGAAGCAGAGCAAAATGCGGCTAAAATTGTGTTGAGTAAAATTTAATGTTACTTCCTTTATTTAATACAACGAATTAAAGTGTTAAAGAGTCATCCTCACTCTATTACTCTCTCAATCCCATTAAAAACATCAAAATGTTTGTCAAAGGAATATATTTCTTTTATATGATGGTTGTTCATCACCACGTAAGATAGGCTGTCACTAAGGCCAATCTTGTTATTTTTGTAGTCTTCGACAACTTTACAGGCCTCTATAAGGTTGTTTTTAGTGACGGAATATGTTTTGATATTGGGGGAGACTATGAGGAATATTTCCAGTTTCCGGGCAGTTTCTGATGATCTATGGCTCTCCAATAAATTAGCCACTTCTGATATCTGGACCGCGGTTATGCCCACTTTTTCGCCCTGGTTAATCCGTTGCACAATTTTTTGTGCGGATTTTTTCATCTGGATTTCATGGGCCTGTAGTTCCCTTCTGGGTTTTAAGAGGGCGTGGAAAAAGACGCTGGCATCAACGAATCTCAAGTAACTCCCTTTTAACTGCTTTCCAGTCTTCCAGATCTGATTGGAGGTCAACTTCCACGGTATCAAAGAGCTCTTCTATGTTGCCAGGTTGGTAACTTTTGAGTATTATCTTATCATCATCTATTTCCAGGAGGACTGTGTGGGTTTTAAGATTTTTTTCCCTCCATTTTTTAGGTATCACTATCCTTCCCTGATGATCTACGTGTTTGATTATCAGCAAAATTATCACCTGGAATTAATTTAATAATTACCATTATAAATATATTACCATTTTTTAAAAATTACCATTTATTAACTATTGTCTAATATTAAGAAGAAACTGAAATCAGACCCTTTGTAGATCAAAATATCTTACCGGGAGGGTCTGTGCTTCGGGAACGACTAATTCGTGATTTAAATTTAAAGAATCATTTAATAAATTTAAATTTTTTTGCTATTCTGCACATGGCGTTTTCACTTAGAATAATTCGCTGTGCTTTGTGTCTGCCACTTTTGGGTATTATGATAGGATCAGATATTTTTCTGGCTTCTCCTACAATCTTTTTGCCTTTAATAGTTGATCTTTCTTCGGTGTAGGTCTTACTCATTCTACCACACCTAAACGGCCTTCCGATTCCAGGTCATCGGCAATTTGGCAAACAAATTCATAGTCAAGTTCCAAGTCGTCAGCAACTTCATAATCATAAGCTTCTGAATAACTCCGGTAATAACCAAGAACTTCACGTTTGGCTTCATCATAATCCACGTCACGAATTTTAATCACCCGGGTAGCTCGTAGTTTATCGCGCACGGCCTCTCGTATGAAATCCGAAACGCTGAGGTAAATTCCAGCTTTAACTAAACCATCAATTTCTTCACTTTCTCGGGGGGTTACTTTAGTCCCAACAGTTTTAGGGACACTTCCCTCCTGTTTTACGGATGCCATGTACAATTATATATTGTTAACTATATATAACTCCACCCAATATGCCTGAAGTTGATCAATAATATTTGAATTGCCTTCCGAGACCGAAGTAATCTGGTTAGAAACATTTGATATAAAGATCATATAGTTAATCTATAAGTATATTCATCAAAAAATCAATATTTAATGGATTAAAAATATAACGGAGGTGAAAAAATGGAGACACAAAAAGCTGGCGGTGGCTCGTTGGTGGGGTTTGCAGTTATTTTCCTAATTATTTTCCTGCTATTCCCAGCTTTCACAATTTGGCTACTTTGGTTAGCAATAATAGTAATGTT
>JAUYBK010000230.1 GCA_030693105.1 Methanobacteriaceae archaeon
CCCCATTGTAGCCATACCATTATTTGCTGCTTCCATTGTGATAATGCGCAGTCAGGGCCTTAAACTCAAGGATGTGGGCTTAATCACCGAGGGCCTGCCCTTGCAGTTGTTGATTGGACTCACAGGGGTGTTTCTGGGGATCATTGAGTATGCCATTCTAAAACCCGATCCCCTGATCCCGGTCTTCACCCCCTTCACTGCATTAGGAGCTTTCATGGTCCTTTTGATATCCACGGGGCTGGCGGAAGAGTTGTTATTCCGGGGCATAATCCAGTCCAACGCCGAGAAATTATTCCAACCCGCCTTTGCCTTACTCTTCACGGCTCTGGTCTTCACCACCATGCACATTGGCTGGAAGTCAGGCCCGGACCTGTTCTTCGTGTTCAGTGTGGCCGTGATCTACGGGGTCATCTTTTACAAAACCAGAAGTATCGTGGGCATTACCCTCAATCACGGACTCTCCAACACGGTACTCTTTATAGTGATGCCCTTTTACAACTTCCTGGTGTATCTGCCCTTTAATTAGGGCTGATTTTTATAGTATGCCTTCCACTTCTTCTTTAAAAATAGAGAAATCTTTTAAGTGGATTTGCAGGTGTCGAAAGGCCATCTGGTCGTTAAAACTACCGTAACGGTGCACCAGGATATTTCTAAACCCCTTCCTGGATTTTAGTTTCTTTAATGGTGTGAATCAGTGCAGTACGCATCTTACTCTAAACTCCTCTGGCCGATATAATCATAAAAATAAGGTTGGAAGTCTTCAAATTCCCGTATGGTCTGGTAGGCCACATCTTACCGGAAGATGTTATTTTGCTTGTACAGAACTTCGCCCGGGAGGATCTCCATTTTCACATACAGGGGGAGGTCCTGGTAGGTTTGGACGTCGTAGAATTCGTGTACAGTTGGCTTAAAACTTCCCGGCGGAACTGAAATCTTTCTTCATCACTTCCCTGGTAGTACACGGCCAGGTCCACATCGGAATCCTGGCGGGCATCCACCCGGGATAGGGAGCCGTAGAGGATGATGACATCCCCCGGTCAAAGTCATCCCTCGGGTTAGGTAACTGGTAGAGTAAAAATTTCATCTTCTTATGGCCTGTTTCAATGGCGGTGAAGGTGAAGGTATTTCCTTATCCTCTATGGTTATGGGCTGGTCTTGTAGGGTGATGTTACCTACCAGGACTAACAGTTGGTAGGTGGTGGGTTTGTACTCATTGTTAACCACTCCGATTATTAGGGGGTGTTTTGTCTCGTGGTGATGTTGGTGGGGTAATTGGAAGCTTTAACTTCGGGTTCCGGGAGGTAGAACTTGGTGAACTTCTCCCCCTCTTTGGTTTGATGATAATGTAAACTGTGGTAGTGATGGCTAATATTATGGAAAGGATTAGAATGATTGATAATATCTTTTCGTTACGTGACTTTCCCTTAAAGGATCCCTTCAAGATATCGAAGAACTGCCTAAATGGTACACTGTAACGTTCATCATCGGGCAGAGTACATCTTCTAAGGTAGGCCACCACACACATGGGGGGGGGGGTATGAAGCCGGTCAAACAGATCAAAAAGGGATCCAACCGTAGCCCACATGGGGTATAATTCAATGCAAACCTATTAGTGGGGTGAAGGCAATGGAAAAACCAACAGATAAAGCGCCCCGCTCGATACCATCCGGGTCACCTTTTCTAGGGAAAAGAACCGCAATTAAAGGTAACCAGGTATGAAGAGTACTAGAATTATTCCGAGGAGTGTTCTAATGGGGATTGGTTTTAAATAGGGTACCGGAACGAAAAGGGCAGTTAACAGGACCATCAATATCAAATCAGTGTTTATTGTTGTTTTTTTTATCCTGCTTTTCATCGAGTTTCTTCTGGCGTTCAATCCAGGGAAACATGGCTACCCGTTGTTCATCTTTTTCAGGTTCATCCTCTTCTTGCAATTTATCCTTCCCGGGAGCGGGGATCTTCATATCATCCGGGGCGGGGGGTTTCTTTTTTTTCCTTCTAAAGAGGGTTAAAACTAAAATTAGTAAGGTTAAAACCACCATTAATAACGGCAGGTAGGAAGGTATTCCGGTAACATATTTATAAAATAATAAAAACCCGTATATAATGCAGAAGAACAGTGCCAACTCCAAACTGGCCTGTATATGATTGGATAATAGTAAGCCCTCCCGAGTAGGATATATAACGGCCAGAATAGTGTAGCACAAAAGTAAGAGCATAATCAGAGTTATTGTGGGGAATAGGTAAGGACTAACCGGTAGGAAGGATGCATAGAATGTTCCGACCGTTAAAAGAGATAAAATAACCACGAATATAAGATCCCAGTAGCTAATTTTGGCGGTTTTTTTCTCACTTTCTGGTAGCGTCTTAATATCCGTCTCAGGTGTTTTCAGGGGTGCGGGTGCACCATTCACCCGCTCATCCACGTGGTTAGGGAAACGGCGGGTTGCAATCATTTCATCAGATGAGGCTTCTTTTTCGGGGGCTGGTTCGTCCGGTCTTAACTTTTCAGGAACCTCTTCTTCCGGAATTCCTTCGGATACTTTGCTCGGGGCCTGCTGGTAAACGTGCTCCGGGATGATGATCTCCACTTCTTCCGGGCGGGGTATCAGTGGGCCCTTGGGTTCTTCCTCTTCCGGTATTTCTAGGGCGGGTTTTAATGCATCTTCCATGGAGGTCTGCTCATCATGCTCCACCATGATAATATCCTCTTCCTCCAGGGGACGGGCTTCAGCTTCTTTTAAAGTCCGTAAAGTTTCCTCATCGTGTTCAATTATGATTTCTTCATCTTTTTCAGGCTCTTCTTCTGGAGTTATGGGCTTTTCAGCATGAGATTCCTCTTCCGGAGTTAAGGGAATATCCTCTGCAGAAATTATTGGGATTTCATTTTCATCGTGTTCTACGATGATTTCTTGGGGAGGTTCTTCTGCGGTGGCCAGGGGCAGAGCCTGCTGGTCTTCTTCGTCATGTTCAACCAGAATGTCCCTGGCGGGTGGTTGCTCTTCCGGTAGGAACCGGCGTCTTAATAGTCCTAAAAACACCACCACCAGGACGGCTAATCCCATGATGTAGAAAAGGGGTAAGGGTAAAAAGGGTAATATCTGCATCCTCCAGGCAAAAAAGGAGGCGTAGAATACTAAAAGACCAATGAGGATACTGACCAGGATCCGGTTATTCCATCTCAGTCCATCCGGGGACGGGTAGACCAGGACCAGTAGTGAGTAGCCTAACAGGAATAAAACTGATAAGTAGAATATTAAGGAGGTGTAAACCGGGTTTTGGAGGGGGTCCAGGACCAGGAAACCTACTGATAAGCCAGTTAAGAGTAGAACTAATAACAAATCCCAGGAACGAATACCTCCCTTATCAGGGGGTATCTCATCCCTCCACAGGGGTTGGGATTCATCCCTACTGGGCTTAGATTCCTCTTTTAAAGTGGTCTGGGACTTATCTTTTCTAGTTATTATACCTTCTTTAAGGGGTTTCACATCGTCGGGGTCAGTTTTCTTCTGGGCCACGCCGGGTTCTGGTTTTGCAACTTCAGAATCAGTTATTTTCGATTCCTTTTCAGGAGTTTCTCCCACCAGGGGTTCTTTTTCCAGGAGAGTGGGGGGTTCTTCTTTTAAAGGGGTGTCATATTCTTCTTTAATGCCGTCTTTGGCCTTTTCTGGGGGTTTATCTTTTTCCTTTTTCAAAAAGCGTTTTCCTTTTTCATGATTTTTCTCAGCATCCTGCACTGCCAGTTCATGCATCTGGTTAGCCCTTTGGATGGCCTCGTCCAGGGTGAGCTGACCATCCTTTTTTATCACCCGGAGCTGCTGTCGGAGATAAGTTAAAAAGCCAAACAACATACTTAGAATAAGTAAAAAAGTGGGCAAATACTGGGAGTAGGAGTCCAGGTTACTGTACTTTAAGATCAGGGGAATGGTAATCAAAAATAGGAGACTTACTAATATTCCCAGGCCCGCCCGCAGGGCAG
>JAUYBK010000232.1 GCA_030693105.1 Methanobacteriaceae archaeon
CATATATCAGGTCCGTAATTTTGACTTGGCTAATATGACAGCAATTCGGGGTGAAACTGGTTGGATTATTGTGGATGTGTTAACTTGTAAAGAAACAGCTGCTGCGGCACTTTCTATGATAAGAAAGTATGTGGAAGACTTGCCGGTAACTGGAGTTTACATAACTCACTCACACTTGGACCACTTTGGAGGTATTCATGGAGTTATTGAAAACGAAGAATATGTAAGAAGTGGAAAATTACCATTAATTGCACCATATAACTTTACGTTCGAAACTGGAGCGGAAAATGTGATTGCCGGGCCAATAATGAAACGACGTTCAGTTTATCAAGGCGGAAATCCCCTCCATTATGATGAAAAAGGAACTATAGGCGCAGGATTAGGTGTATCTGTTTCCACAGGTGAAGTGAGTTTAATTGAGCCAAATCACCAACTGGAAGGACTAGAACACGAAGAAGTTACCATCGATGGTGTTAAATTTATCTTCTCCGAAGCCAATGATACTGAAGCAGTTAGCGAATCATTATTTTATGTGCCTAAATACAAAGCAATATGTGGAGCTGAGGTTATTTCAAGAAACCAACATAACTTATTAACTCCACGCGGAGCACAAATTCGATCTTCATTAAAGTGGGCGAAAGTGATCAACCGCGTGATTGAAAAATTCGGTTCACAGGCAGAAACATTCTTTAGCACCCATCACTGGCCAGAATTTGGAAATGAAAATGTATTGAAATTCCTGGAGCAACAAAGAGATATTTATTTTTACCTTCACAACCAAACCATGCGCCTCATAAACTCCGGGGTTACCATCAGCGAGCTACCCTACGAGTTTGAAATAACAGAAGAATTAGAAAAGACTTGGCATACCAGGGGATACTATGGTCACCAATGGCATAACACCAAGGCAATTTACCAGTACTATCTGGGATGGTACGATGGGAACCCTGCTACCTACCGTGAAGTTGCACCAAAAGTAGAAGGTCAAAATCTAGTTAAATTAGCGGGTGGTATTGATCAATTAATTGATAAAGCAGTAGAATCATTTGAAGATGGTGAGTACTTGTGGACTGCACAGTTACTGGGGAAAGTAGTATTTGCCTATCCTGAAAATGAAAAAATAAGATTATTACTTGCCGATGCATTTGAACAACAAGGATATCAAGAAGAGTCAGGTATTAGACGTAACATGTATCTGCAAGGTGCAAAGGAATTAAGACAAAACTATGTTGATGCAGATATCTTCACAATCTCTGAAGAATTATCAGCTGGACTTACCCCGGAGCAATTATTAGACTTTTTGGGTGTTAGATTTGATTCATCCGTTGATTTACCACAATTAAAAATTAACTTAAACTTTACGGATGTAAAAGAAAAACGAAACATGGAAATCACCCCTAACCGCGTATTGATAAATAGAAGTGGATTTAATAGTGGATCAACAGTCACTCTTGAAGGGTCTAAATTAATTCTTTTAGCAGCATTAACCGGGCTTCATTCAGTAGAAGACCTAAAATCTGAAGGAGCATTGAAAATTGATGGAGATAAAAATACCATAAAGCAACTTCAAAGTGCATTACTAACATTTGAAATAGACATACCAATAGTTACGCCATAAATATTGCTGATGCCCTGGTACTATATCACTGGCCATGATGATTTTTAAATATATTGACTTTAAAAAAAGTTTAAGGTGTGATGAATTTGCCGGTGGTGGTGAATGGTCAACGTCCCTTAATATTGATCTCCAATGCCGTTTTCTTTTACAGAGAACACCATCTCATGATCCCTCTTTTTCGGAGATATGTATTAAGGGTGGTTCTTAAGGCGAAATTGATGTCTTAGCAATGGATATGGTAAAAAGAAAGGTATATGTTTGCGAAGTTGCCACTCATCTGATAACCGGATTCCAATCTGAAATGTTAAGTTATATCCAGCCAAATGATGTTGTATATGGAATAGGAAGGCCAGAACCGTATTAAAAAAGCTGGAAATTGCAGATATTGATCCTAAAAAATATCAAATCTCTCCCCAAAGAATAAACATTATTAATCGAAGCAAAGGATCAAAAAAAATAGAGGTATAAATAAATCCAGACATCAATTGATTAAGACTCTTAATAACTTAGAACTAAAAACAAGTAAAAAAGGGGTATATAACTGAATCATATAAAAATAAGTGTGTATTTGCCTATTTTAATATAGATGGGAAATTATGGTATTATTTTCAGGATTCAATAAACTTAAGTGATTTTTTCCAATAAAATTAGATTCAAAACAAATTTAATAATTCTATTCGATTGAACTTTTTCATTATAACGACTATGGAGTTAACAATACTCCAGTTTAACGAAGTAATCTTATGCTTTAAAATGCTTTGATCCTGTTTTAACGGCTTTTGGATGCCTATATTGCACTAGCTCTCATCTTTGCCGCTAAAGCCATAATACGAGAAAAAGATATTAAAAATAATTCTCTTTACTTATTTAGCTGGAACCATGGTAAATGTCACTTATCCATAATGATAGGTGCTCTATTAAAGGTTCTCTTAGCTGGTAATCTTTTCTAATCCTTATAAGGCGAACCCCTCTTCTTCACATTATCCCTAATCTTAGAATGCTCCTCCTGGAGGATGCCCTCCTTTACACACTCCCCCCGGATCTTCTCCACCATCACCGGGGTGGGAATTTCTAATGGACACTCCCGGGTGCAGTTGCCACACAACGTACACTTGAATAAACCAGAATCACTGCAAATTTCATCATTTTCCAGGTAGCGGCTCACCACCACTCCCCGACCACCCAAGTGGCGCCGGTACCCGAACTCGGGCCCCGTAACCCCGTAGACCGGGCAGTTAACGATGCAGCTCCCGCAGCCAATGCACCACAAACTCTCCTTCTCCGATTTAACTGCCTCACTCCGACCATTATCCAGGAAGACCACCACCACCCGTTTAGCACCGTACATGTCCTTCAGGAGGACCTGTTCAATATCAGCGGTCTTGGAAGGAGAGCTGACTACGTTCATGTAGGCTGGGGTCTTCTTACCAGTGGCGTAGATGGTTTCCAACTTAACCACCGACACCGCGTCCTCTAGGGTGGGCACCACCTTATCAATACCCACCAACACAATATGCACGTCCATTAGAGACATTAAGCTGATGTTGCCCTCGTTGTGCACCATTAACAGGGCCCCGTCCTGGGCCGCCACCGAGTTAGCCCCGGTGATACCCACCCCTATTCCCATTAATTTATCCAGAATATCCTCCTTAACAGCCTCCAACACCGGGCGAGGCTGGGCCTCCACCTCTTTACCCAGGGCCTCCGACACAATCCCGGCGATCATCTCCAGGTCCAGATGAGCCGCCGGACCAACAGGATGAGAAGGAAGGCTCTTCTGATGCATCTGCACGATGCGGTCCCCCAGGTCCGTCTCCAGGACCTCCACTCCCTCTTCTTCCAAGTGTTCGGTGAGGAAGATCTCCCCGGTGGTGTTGGACTTGGACTTGGCCACCCGGTTTTCCCCCTTTATGATCTGATAGATGTAATCCCGGGCTTGGTTGGCATCCGGGGCCATGAACACTTCCACATCATTCTCTTCCAGGTTCCTTCGAGCCAGACTAATCAGTTCATCCAGGTGGTCCATGCTATATTTCCTGATCTCCTGCACCCTCTCTTTCAACTTCAAAGTAGCGGGCTCTTTAAGAAGACTAGCCCGCCTCTTATCCAGAATACGGAAGGAACGGTTCATTATGGTGAGTTGTGATTTATCCACGAATAATCCCCCTCCGGATAAACTCCGTGAGATCCATCACCTTCAACTTCTCTGATTCCAGGTTCCAAACACAAAAAGGACAGCTGGTCACCAGAACATCCGCCCCCGTCTTAAGAGCATCATCTACTCTCCTTAAAGACATATCTTCAGATAATTGTGGATAGGCAGACTTAACTCCTCCACCAGCTCCACAGCACCGAGCCTCCTCCCGATTTTTATCCATCTCCACCAGGGTGGCCCTTTTTTTAATAATGTTACGAGGGGCATCATACTCTCCACGGTGCCTTCCCAAGTGGCAGGGATCATGGTAGGTCACCTTCAGGTCCTCCCTTTCAATCTGGATTTTCCCATCCAGAATCAGCTCATCCAGAATCTGATTGATATGGACCACATCTAATGGTTCACCTAAAACTTCCGGGTAGTCCTCCTTAAAGGTGCGGTAGCAGCCGGCACAGCTAACCAGTAATTTTTGCCCCTTAAGTTTCTTAAAAGTACGCTCCATAACTTCCCGGGCATCTTCCCGGAAGCCGGTTCTTAACAGCACCGACCCGCAGCAGTTTTCATCCTCCATGACTCGGTAGTTAAACCCCGCATGGTCTAGAATAGCCTGGGTGGCCTGGGATATCTTTTTCAGTTTAAGGCGGGCAGTACAGCCCGGGAAGTAAATCATGATCGGCACCTAATTCTTACTATTTAAAGTTAGGGAGGAACTCCTTAATAACTGGTAAATCATGGTGGGAATGTGCCCTAGAAACTACCCCTAAAAACTTATCCAGGTTTCCTTAACCTGTTTATTTGTTCCAGGACCATTATACTGCTTATAAAAATTGATATCATATAATTTACGGCCTATTTGGTAATCATCTTTTATAAGAGAAAATAAACTTACTTTATAAACAGATTTAATAAAATTAGATGAGGTTTATATGGGTCAATTAAAGACTATTGCGAAAAATAGTGCATCACTTTTTGTTTCGCAGATATTATCTTACCTTCTAATATTTTTCTACATCCTGTACGTGGCCCGTTATCTGGGGGCTGAAGGTTTTGGTATTCTTTCTCTAGCCATATCCCTAACTGGAATTTTTGGTATCTTGGTGGATATGGGTCTGAGCACTTTGATGATTAGAGAAGTAGCTCGGGATAAGTCAAAAACCAATAAATTTATCTCCAACACGGCTCTAATGAAGATAATCTTATCATTCCTGGTATGGGTACTGTTATACTTATTTGTTAACGTAGCGGGGTACCCTGAGCTTGTGAAAAATGTGGTGTACCTTGTTTATTTATCAGTCCTCATAAACGCCTTCTCTTTGATATTCACTGCAGTTATGCAGGCTGAGGAAAAAATGGAGTACGTATCCCTATCTGCCATACTAAACAGTGTGGTAATGCTATCCGGAACTCTAATGGGGATATATTACAGTTTGGACATCCTCTACTTCGCAGCGCTGTATGTAATCTCAAACAGCCTGAACTTCCTCTACCTAAGCTTGGTTTATCTTTGGAAGTTTAATTTTCCTAAAATAGAAGTGGACTTTGGTTTTTGGAAGCCCACCCTAAAAGAGGCGTGGCCCTACGGATTCACCGGACTTAGTGGCCTGTTATACACCTACGTGGATTCAATTATGCTTTCTTTGATCCAGGGAAACCTGGTGGTGGGGTGGTACAGCGCTGCCTATCGGTTGATGTTAATCACCTTATTTATTCCCAACGCAGTTAACATGGCAATTTTCCCCTTAATGTCCCGTCTTTACGTGTCCTCTAAAGATTCCTTAATTCTCATTAATGAGAGGTATTTCAAGTACATGCTGATACTGGGAATCCCCCTTGGCTTCGGCACCACTATTTTGGCTGATAAAATCATTTTACTTGTATTCGGGGCAGACTTTGCACCATCGGTTATTGTCCTGCAGATTTTGATATGGACCGCGGTTTTTACCTTCGCTGGAGCTACTTTCTCCCAACTTATTCAGTCCATCAATAAACAGCTACTTTTAACAAAAATTTCTGTCATGTGTCTGTTAATCAATGTGGTACTTAATTTAATTTTAATACCCAGATACAGCTACATAGGGGCCAGCATAGTAACAGTTCTAACCGAAATGATCCTGGTTTCTTACATGTACTATGCCACCTTCAAGCTGGGCTACCTAATTGATACTCAGAAAATTATTAAAAATCTGGGCAAGATAACCTTCAGTGCCCTGATTATGAGCTCGTTTTTGTTATATTTCCAGTATCTGAACTTTTTCTTGCTGGTGATTCTAGCTGCTTTAATATATTTCCTAGTAATATACCTAACTGAAACCTTTGATAAGATGGATGAGCAATTGTTCCGACAACTAATGAGAAAGTAGACTATACTTGGGACTTGGTGTCAAAAAATGTATGAAAAAACATTTAAAATGGTGCGTATAATGTCCAAATTCCCGGGTATTTTCCAGAAAATAGTTTATTATTTTTTACAAGAAAAAATCAACTACGAAGCTTATTACAAGAACCTTCAGGGTAAAGAAGGCCTGGAAATTGGAGGTCCCACCCAAATATTTAAAAAAAACAATAAATTACCGATTTATCCTTGGTTGAAAAGTCTGGACGGCTGTAACTTCAGTGAAAACACAGTATGGCATGATAGGATAGAAAAAGGGAAATTATCCTATGACTATGATAATCGCCGCCGTGGCTATCAATATATCTGTGATGCAGTTGATCTGAAGCTGATTGAGGATGGTAAATATGACTTTTTACTGGCCTCCCACGTTTTGGAACACATTGCCAATCCATTGAAGGCTCTTCATGAATGGTTAAGGGTGGTTAAGGAGGAAGGTACAATACTTTTAATCGTACCCCATAAGGAGGCCACATTTGATCACCAACGAGAGGTTACCACCCTAAGTCATCTTAAAGAAGATTTCAAGAATAATGTTGATGAAAAAGACTTAACTCATTTACCTGAAATTCTTAAGTTACACGATTATGGTCTGCACAACCCCACCGGTGATGTGGAGTCATTTAGAGAAAGATCCTTACACAACTATGAAAACCGATGTTTACACCAGCACGTTTTTGACATCGACCAATTAATGAAACTGTTCAATCACCTGCAAATTGAAGTAATCACGGTTGACATTATTTTACCTCACAACTTAGTTATATTAGGCCAGAAAACAAAAAAAATACCGATAAAACAATTGAAGAAGCTGATCTAATTGAGAGATAACCATATTTTCAGGGATACCCGGGACTGGTACTTAGAAAAAGAAGGTTATGCTTCCCCACTGCTTCTGGACTTCGCGACACAAAATGCCGGGAAAACGATCTTGGACCTCGGTTGTGCTACTGGTGAATACTGCATAAAGCTGGAAAAAATGGGGTTTGAATGTACTGGGGTTGACATTAACACCCAGTACGTTGAAATAGCACGAAAAAATGGAGTAAATGCTGTAGTTGCCTCGGGGGATGATCTAAAGTTTGCAGATGATTCATTTGACACTGTTTTACTCTTTGAAATATTAGAACACGTTGAAAATCCTCAAAATCTATTAAAAGAGGCTAAAAGGGTGGCGAAGAAAAATGTACTGATAACAGTCCCTAACTGCGGCCAATTATCCCAACTTAGTCAGTTTAATTTAACCTATGAACACCTTCTGGAACAGGACCATGTTAATTTTTTCACAAAAAACGATCTTGAAGATTTAATTGCCGTAGAATTTAAGGAATTTAAGGTGAAAGAAGGGGAAGAGATAAAATTAGGGGCATTAAGCCTGCCACTCCCATTAAAGATCATAATTTTAGGACTTTATAAAATTAGAATAATTAAATCTAACATTTATTACCGCTTGTATGCCGTGGCTGAGGTTTAAAATGATTTCGGTAGTGTGTGTATACAATGACCAGAACATTCTAGATAAATATTTACTCCACAGCCTGAAATATCAGGAAAATAGTTATGAACTTATCCTCCTGGATAACACTCAGAATCAATTCAAATCCGCTGCCGAAGCACCTAACTATGGTGGGGGTCAGGCCACCGGCACCTATATCATGTTCATACACCAGGACCTGGAACTGGGAACCAGGAGATGGTTGGAGGAGGCAGAAAAAGTTACATAAAAACTGGACAAGGTTGGTGCAGTGGGTGTGGCAGGCAACAGAGCCCGTCTTAACCTTTCTAACATGACCCACGGCCATCCACCCCAAAGAATCGGAACATCCCTGGATGAACCGGAAAAGGTGGAACCCTGGATGAATGTCTGGTTATTGCCCCTCGGGACCTGTTTAACCAGTTTCAGTTCGACCCCGAGACATGTCGAGGCTGGCACTTCTACGTGGCCGATTACTGTTTAACCCTAAAAAAAGGGGGATACCAGATTTATTGTATACCCTACCTAGTCCATCACCAGTCCCAGGGTCCCCCTTCTCAGAGGATTACTAAAACACCTTGGGCAAGTTGATGAAAAAACACGCCCCCCCACTTTAAATGGATCAACACCACCACTGGAAACTGGCACACCACGGTTCCTCTATTCCTACAAAAATTGTACCACAGAGCCTACCATATGGCAAGAAAAGGGTAACTTTTAGGATGTAACTGGAGCGGCCTAATTCAGGGGGGGTTTTTATTATCTTCGCATCCCATAAAGTGTACCATAAACATCTCTCAAAGGGAAGGGTGGATGGTGTAGAATGACCATGATATCCGTTGTCTCGGTATATAACAACCAAAAAATCTTGGAGGCATGCCTCCTTAAAGGCTTGGCATCCCAGAATCACGATTACCAGTTGATATTAATAGACAACACCCATCAGAAGTTCAAATCTGCATCTGAGGCTTTAAATCATGGTGCTGACCAGGCCCAGGGTAAATACATAATCTTCGCCCATCAGGATGTTCATCTGAGATCAGAAAACTTCATCCAAAAACTGGTGGAAATCCTGGATTCTCTGAACCACCTGGGAGTGGCAGGGATAGCTGGTAAAAGGTCTAACGAGAAGGACATAATTTCTAAAAGCACCGAAGGACACCCACCCCACAAAATTGGACGCTCCTTCACCACCTCTTTACCGGTTCAAACTGTGGACGAGTGTCTGTTCATAATTCCCAGGGCCCAGTTCCAACTCAACCACTTCGATGAAGAGGTATGTGATGGCTGGCATCTTTATGCGGTAGACTACTCCCTCAGTGTAGCTAAACATGGTTATAAGACCTACCTCATCCCCCTGGAAGTTCACCACCAATCCCCTGGATACTCATTTACCCGGGAATATTACACCATCTTAAAGCGGTTGATCAGAAAGCATAGAAAGGATCAGTCATGGATAAACACCACCACCGAAAACTGGAGCACCCGCTGGCCACTTTCATTGCAGATAAATTTTAAAAGATTGGGATGGGCTCTGACATTACTAAAAAAAAGGTTAAAAAAGGGAATCAGTCCATGAATCCACAAGTTGCCATAATAGTTCTCAACTGGAATAACTGGCCCGACACCATAAAATGTCTGGAATCAGTCTACCAACTGGACTATCCAGAATATATGGTGATAGTGGTTGATAATGGGT
>JAUYBK010000087.1 GCA_030693105.1 Methanobacteriaceae archaeon
AGGTATATAAAATCTTTTGCTTTTGTTATGGCCTTTCTATAACCTTCATATATGCCTAATTCTCCTTTTTTAGATAATGTTTCAGGCGTGATTGATCTGGCTATTTGAACATGATGTTCTCCTGAAGCTTGGGGTTTGGAACGTGAATTCATTTTTCCTTTTCCATGGTATTCTTCCATAGTAATGTAATTCCACATTTCTATAAAAAATTCTTCAACATGGCATACAGATCCCCCATTCAGTTTCATAGATACGTCGTGGACAGGTCTCACATCCTCTGGTTTGCGCCGGGGATCGTTAATTAAATGATAAGGTGAATCCCAGTAATCCGGTATATAAGGGAGACCCAATAACAAATGCTTCTTTACCATCCACAACCAGGGTTTTGGCATGCATCACATGGAGGCCATGGGATTTAAATTTTCTGACTTCAACTCCACTATGTTTGAAGTAATCTCTAATTTCATTGTAGTTATCAGGCACTGCCAGATTTTCGTTCAAAATTATTTTTACATCCACTCCCCTTTCACCTGCTCTTCCCAGAACCTCGACCAGGACGTCTTTGGGAGTTAATTCATTATCATCGTTGGATGTGAAGGTTGCCACAAAATCAGGGTCAAATTCAAATTGTGTAAGATAAACATATGATTTTGAATCGTTAATGGATTGGACTACTCTTTCCAGTTCGATCTTGTTGTCTATTAATATCTCCAGTTGATTATCATATGTAAATCTTGATTTTTCAGGACCATCTAGGGTTACGAACCAGCCTTCTGCCCAATTACGGTTAATGTAGATATCATCGACTTTTTTTATAGGTTCAGATACAGCAGAGAATTTTTCTGTTTTAAAAAGCTCAGTAACATCTAATAAGTCCCTAACAACCACACAAATATCAGGTTTTTGATTAAAAAAATTACTATAATGACTGGGAGGATACAATATCTCATAAAATCCGTTTTTATCAGTTTTAGATTTACCTAATCCATAATCATTCTTAAGTGAAACCGGTGAAAGCCTGTCTGCAAGTTTTATTGTACTGCTATCCATTATTGCTGCTTCATTCTTCCCAGCACCTTCTGCCACAACCACCAAACCCTCCATTGGTTTCCCATCATCATCTAAAATTCTTCCTTTAACTCCCCTGTTAGGACCTTTCACCTCTATAATTCCGAAATCTGTAACTTCACCTTTAAAGTTGCCAGTAAAGGTGATTTCAAATATTTTTTCGTCTAGGAATACGATATCCACTTTAATTTTAGTAGAATTGTCATTAAAAAGAGTTTCATCCGGATCAGACAAATATGCAAAATTGAAGTCACCATGGATATCTGTTAAGGTTTTTCCAAGTTCCCTATTCTGTATAAGAGGGTTATGATCAAGATACCAAAGAACAACTTCGTAATTCGTTAATACATTTCCATCTATATCTATTAAACGCCCTTTAAAGGTGATATTTGTCATTTTAATCACTAAATATCTTTTAGTTAATAGGATATAAAATATTGTAAAAAATTTAAAAAGAAAATTTTAATATCATTCACTGTCCTAAAAAATCCCTAAAAACCTTAAAACAACTAAAATAAGGATTATAACGACAAGATAATATATAATGCTTCTCCCCATACTCTTCACTCCTTTTCACATTCATCATTTTAACTTATTTCATTCACATAAATGATACCATCTAATCTCTTCGGTCTCTATCATCTCTCCGATCTTCATCGTATCTTCGGTTTCTTCGATTAAATCTTAGTATTAATGAGCCAACTGCACCACCTATTGCACCCACGACTATTACGATTATTATTTCTTGCGGTGAGTTTAATGGGAGATAAGTTGATAATTGAGCAGAAAATGCAGCTATTTGGCCTTTGAATAAGCTTAGTAGCCACAAGATTATTGCACCTGCTACACCCATAAGTGCTCCATTAATCGTTCCATCAACAATATCACCATATGAGATGTAACCCACGATTATACCTGCGATTAGAAAACCAAAAAGGGCGACTGGCAATCCCAGAACTGATCCAACACCCAGAATTGCTAAAACTACAGTAAATATAATTGCCAAAATAAAACCTTCAACCACAGCGCCAACACTTACCATGGGAACCATCCTCCATTAATAATATGGTTTAGTTAATATCAATTTTATGTACTTTTTTTTCTATTTTAGGTAGTTTAATGGTTAAAACAGAGTTTTTGAAGTTAGCTGATGCTTCTTTAACCTTTATTTCTGATGGAAGTTTTAGTGTTCTTTTGGTTTCGCCGTAACTTCTCTCTTTTTGGATGTAATTGATGTCTTCTTCTTCACTTTCCTCTTCGAACTTTACCATGATGTCTATGGTTTCACCTGCAATTCCAATATCAACGTCTTCCTTTGTAACGCCCGGAAGGTCTATTTTTATTATTAGGCTATCATTGGTTTCAATAATGTCGGCTAGTGGTTTTTGGGGAGATGTGTAATCTGATAGAGTTTTTCCAACTTCTACTTGCTTGACTTTAATTGTGTTCATTATTTCCTTCAACAATTTGTCTGCCTGAGTCTTCCTTTTTCCAATTTCTTCTTGCATATCATCCGTTTTATCCTTGACGTCTTCTTTCATTTCGTTTATACTGTCACTAGCATCATCTTTTTTATCAGAAGCACTAGATTTAATGTCACCCACGTTCTGTTCAATTCCTTCTTGCACATCATCCTTCTTATCCATCGCATCATCCTTCATTTCACTTATCCTACCACTAACATCATCTTTTTTATCATAAGCACTAGATTTAATATCATCCACTTTCTTTTCCAGTTCTTTTTTATCGACCATTTTTTCTCTCCAAATTTTTTTTATTTAATATGAGACAGCCTCAATATATTTAATATAAAATAAATT
>JAUYBK010000003.1 GCA_030693105.1 Methanobacteriaceae archaeon
CCTAAATTATTTAAGAAGAATTTCCGGGGTAAGTTGGTCTTCTACCTTCTGACGGTCCTCTTGAGACTTGACTACCACACCCAGAGTCTTTTTTAAAATTTCAGGACTGGCCTGATTTTCTCCCAGTGTCAGCAGGGTTCGCACCCAGTCCACGGTAGCCCTTATAGATGGTTTTTTGAGTATTTCCATCTTTCGGATGCGCTGGATGAGATCCACCACTTTTTTAACTAACTGGGGTGGTGCCTCAGGTATTAAAGCTTTTACTATTTCTAATTCCCGTGTTGGGTCAGGATAATCAAGGTGCAGGTATAAACAACGGTCCCGGGTTTCGTCCAGGAGAATTCGCTGGGAGTTGGAGGTTAAAACCACCAATAGATCGTTGGCCAGATGGAAGGTTCCCATATCATTGACTGTTATTTGGCCCTCTCCTAAAGCTTGCAGTAGGAAGCTTTCCACTTCCTCGTCGGCCTTGTCTATCTCATCAATTAATATCACCGACGGCTGAGAGTTGATGAAAGCCGAGAGTAATGGTCGTTTTATGAAGAACTCATCCTGGAAAATGTCTTTTTCGCTGGCGTTCTGACGGGATATCTCCAGTTGTAGGAGCTGCTTTTGGTAGTTCCACTCTCCCACAATTTGTTCGAAGGTAATACCCTCATAGCACTGCACCCGAAAAAATTCACGATTCAATGCCCGGGATGCGGCTTTAGCCAGTTCCGTTTTACCAGTACCCGGCGGCCCCTCCACCAGGATTGGTTTTTTAAGCTTCAAAGATAAAAATAAGGTTATAACCAGGTTATCATCTGGCAAGTAGCGTGCCTTTCTTAGGGCACTGGCCAGCTTATGGGGAGTGAGTTCAGGGGAGTTCATAGTGTGGCCTTTTTTATTGATTGTAATAAGGGGACTCTTAAATATAAGTTATTACTATCTCCCACTTATAGAACTTTTCTGCCAAAATAATAAAAGCATCGTAATAGAGATATAATATAATTAAGGAAGGTGGTGAGGTTTACATGGGATATGTAAGGTGTTTGCATTGTAGTGGATATTACCAGCTAGAAGATGGTGAGTCACCCTACGACTTTGACCGGTGTCAGTGTGGTGGAGAGTTGGTTTACACCGAAACACTGGAACCATTGGATTCGTCCCAAAACCATGAATATATAGGTGAAACGTCAGATCAGGATGATGCTGAATATTATGAGGATGATTACTACTCTTATGAAAGTTATGAAACACTAAATAGTTTTAAACGAGGTAGAACAACTTCTAGACGAAGATTCAGTCAAAGAAATCTCATAATGATTATATCACCCATCATCATACTCATGGTGGTGGGTGCCAGCTTCACAGCGTCCTACATTCCTCCCCTATCCCTTTTAACAGGTCAAGACCCTTCTGTTCTGGGTTCTGATAGTAGGGGTAAGGTTACTAAGGATGTTTATGGAACTGCCAGTGCTTCAAGTACCGTGGCCATCGTAACTGGCATGCATCCCCGGGAGAAACTCTCCAAACAAGTTACAGTTGATGTGGTGAAAAGTTCTTCCTTAGCTGCCAATCAAAAAATTGTTCTTTATGATATAACGGTCACCAAAAATCCGACCGACTTTACTAAAGGTCGTAAAAATGGAGAGGGACTGGCTGCCCAGTACGTCATTCCCGATATATTAAAATCTGACTATGACGTGGTGCTGGTGTGCCATGATCATGAACCCGGTTACGGGGAGGGGTTCTTCCTGGCCACACCCAAAATGGACGGAGGATCAGTAAAACTGGCGGAAGATATCAAAACAGGCTGGTCGGAGTTTAAATATTACAATGCCCCTCCCCATGTGGAGCATGGATCTTCTACTATTTCATTTTCCAAGCCAATGGCTTCGGCTGGTTATAAAACTTTAGTGTATGAGATGCCGGAATGGGCGGGTTATAGGGATGCCTATCAGAAGACCAAGAATTTGATAGGTGCTATATTCAGTTCGATTTAGGCCTTGAAAAAAAAGATATATTCATTCTAAACTCTCTTCAATTCTTTCTACAATACACACCCGGTTCCACCCCACCACACTGCTGGCCACCTCTTCCAGTTCGGGTGGTACTTCCTCGGCACCGTAGGGCCTTATCAAAATTAATGGTTTATCCATTTCCAGGGCGATTCCCACCTGGGTTTTCACCAGTTCTTGATGGCGGTTGTAGAGTCCAGCCAGTACAATTACCACCTCGGCCGGTTGTATCTGCTCTTTTAACTTTTGAACTTCATTTTCCCCCGGCACTCCGTGGTCTTTGAATTCAAAGTCCGGGGATTCCAGAAGGCGCTGGAAGAAGGTGATGTATTCTTCGTCTCCCTCGCCGTTGTGGGTTACGAATAAATCATGAAAGGTTATTTCATCTTCAAACATTAAACAAACCTCGATAGGAACATAATTAATCAGTTAATAGACTAACTTTTTCTATTAACCTTTTAACTTCTCCACCAGCAATTCTTTTTTCTCTTCGTCCTGGAGCCAGAGCTTCACTTCCTTCCACACTTCGTTGCACTTATCTTTCTTAGTCTTTCCCACCACTTTCCGGATGGCCAAGTCCACTTCTTTTCGATCTTTTTTATCCTGGGGATGAAGGTTTTCCTCTTCTAAAATATCTTTCATATGGCGCAAGTAACAACTCATGAAAACACCTCTTGAACTTAATTCAGATAAATATATTATGACTACAACTCATAATTAAGCACAATGTCCCGGAACATAATCTTAAAGATGAGCACCATCTGTACCATACTCCTCCTGACCGCATTTTTATTCATGATGACGTCCACGGCAGTTAAAGTAGAAGCACCACTTCAACCTGCCACCGGACCGGGTGGTGCCAACTATACTCATACCCAAGTTAAAACCACTGTTTTTGGTGAAGGTGAACATCAATACTGGATATTCGAGCCGGCATCACCTAAACCCGCTTCAGCCCCGATAATTGTTTTTAACCATGGCTGGCTGGCCACCACTCCCACTTTTTATCAGGCCTGGATCAACCATCTAGTGCGCCAGGGTTACATTGTCATTTACCCTCGTTATCAGGTAGATTTTTCCACTCCCTCTAATAATTTCACTCCTAACGCCATCAACGCCAGCCATGAAGCATTAAATGTTCTACAAACCGGCGATCATGTCCAACCCCAACTGGACAAATTCGCCCTAGTAGGACACTCCGTCGGTGGACTTATAAGTGTCAACATGGCATCACTATCTGCTGTGAGTGGTTTACCTGAACCGAAAGCGGTTTTTGCAGTACAGCCCGGTAAGTCTCGTTCATCTGAAGATAAAGTAGGGCCCTTGTTGGCTGATCTCAATAAAATTCCTTCCACCACTTTGCTTTTGACCCTGGCTGGAGATGAAGATACCTGGGTGGGGGATGCTGATGCCCAACGTATAATACGTGAAACCCCCCAAATACCACCACCGAACAAGGATTACATTTTAATGGTGTCCGACCATCATGGAAATCCGGAACTAGTTGCTGATCACTTCGCACCCCTGGGCGCTGAATTCTCCACTTTAAATAAAACCATTTACCTCCTGGTGGACGCCCGTGACTTCTACGGTACCTGGAAATTATTTGATGGACTGTTAAATGCTGCTTTTAACGGCACCAACCGAGAATATGCCCTGGGAAACACGACCCCCCAAAGATTTATGGGGATTTGGAGTGATGGCACTCCAGTCAAGGAGTTAATTGTCACTGATAACCCCTGATAATAATTTTTTACATAATGCAATAGGTTTGATTCTTTTGAAAAAAATTTTCAAAATAGCCCTGTGCCAGATGAAGGTCACTGAAAACCAGGAAGAAAACGTAGCACGGGCGGTAGCCATGGTGGACCAGGCTGGTGCGAAACTCCCCGGTAAAGGTCATCATCAGAAAGCGGACCTGGTGGTCCTGCCGGAGATGTTTAACTGCCCCTATCAGACTGAAAAATTCCCGGAATATGCGCAAGAACAGAATAAAAGTCCGACCCTTCAAGCTGTTTCCAGGGCGGCCAAAGATGCTGAGGTGTATCTCATAGCGGGTTCCATACCCGAAAGAGACAAAAACCACGTTTACAATACCAGCTTCATCTTCAACCCGGCCGGGCAGTTAATAGGCCGTCACCGCAAGATGCATCTGTTTGACATTGAAGTCACCGGCCGGATACACTTTAAAGAATCAGAAACCCTAACTGCCGGAGATGAAGTAACAGTGGTAGACACTGACTGGGGTAAAGTAGGAGTGGCCATCTGCTACGACATCCGCTTCCCCGAACTATCACGCCTTATGGCTCTTCAGGGAGCCCAGTTGCTAGTGTTTCCGGGGGCCTTTAACATGACCACCGGACCCGCCCACTGGAAAGCCCTTAGTCGAGTAAGGGCCGTGGACAACCAGGTGTATGTAGCAAGCTGCTCCCCGGCTCGTGATGAAAAGACTTCCTACGTGGCCTATGGTCACTCACTAGTGGCTGATCCCTGGGGTGATATCCTTGCCGAGGCAGGTACTGGTGAAGAAATCGTGTTGGCAGATATTGATTTTTCTCAAGTCGAAAAAGTCCGTCAGGAACTTCCCCTTTTAAAAAACAGTCGCCATGATCTTTACCACATAAAATATGAAAAATGATAAATTTATTCCCTACTTACGGATCTCTTTAGTTACGGTCGGATGTAGATCCACCCTTCGGCCTGCTTTCGAACCAGCTCCCCCACACCCGAAGACACGGCTTCCACTCCATCCACCAAGTCATCCGTCTTTAACATCATCCCCTGCAGGGTATTGTTGCACACTGCCAGTTTCACACCCCTATTTTTAAGGTCAGCTACCCTTTCCAGGTAGGGATTATCCTCAGGAAAGTAAAGTCGGATTCCCTGGGCATATACCACCAGTTCGACCTCAACCTCTTCCAAGTCAGCCAGGACATTGTTAATGTTATTCAGGGTCAAATTAATTCGGTAATCGTCGGCCTCGTCCAGATGAAAAATAACTTTATACACCAAATACACCCCTTATTTTAAAAAAATTTTATCGATTTTTTACTGTTTTAGAAACTATTATTATGGATAAATTCCACTTAATTATTTAAATAATTCCTACGAATCTTCTTCAACGCTTTGTTAACCGCCTTTTTAAAGTCCTTATCGCCGGTGGCTTTACGTCTAGCTTTTTTAAGGGGAGTGACACCTTTATCATTCCCAATGTCTCCCAGTGCCTTAGCTGAAGCTACTCTCACACCCCAATCTTTGTCGTCTAATTTTTCGATGAGGGGATCAACTGCTTTCTCGTTTTTAAGTTCTCCCAGTGCCTTGGCAGAGAATTTACGCACCCCAAAGTCGTTGTCGTTTAAAGCTAAAATAAGATGGTCTGCTACCTTTTCACTACCCATACTTTTTAAGGCGACCGTGGCGTACTTGCGCATGTTATCGTTGTCAGACCTCAAAAGTTGAACCAGGGGGTCAATTGCATCTTCGCCCACCTCACCCAGTTGTTTAGCTGCTTCCAGTCGAACCTGAGGGTCTTCACCTTCCAACTGTTTTATTAATTTTTCAATGATTTCATGAGTCAAATGAATCACTCCACCACAGGGGGATGGGTATTTTTTTTAAAAGAAATAAAAGAAGGAAAATCCAGTTGGCTCTGGATTATCCAGTAGTTTACCACTATTGGTCCGGGTGTTTTACTGGATGTCGATACTGATTCCTTCGTCTTTTTCCTGTTTGGGAATTTCTACCTTTAAAATACCGTTTTCAAACTTGGCTTGGGCTTCGTCCGGGATGACTTTTTTAGGGAACCGCACCGTTCGGCGAATGTAACCAGTTTTACGGTCCTTTACCGTGACGAAGCTGCCCCCCATGTTGTGTTCGAAGTCGAATTTGGCTTTGACCTTCAGTTTGGTCTCGGTGAGGTTTAAGCTAATATCCTCTTTGTTGATACCAGGGAGCACCAGGTGCACGATGATGCTTTCATCGGTTTCTAATATGTCTTTTCCAGGAAGGAAGGTGTAATCCACTATGGACTTTTCAATGTCGAACCTGACTTTGTCCACGGTTCTGGCAGTGTCTTCCAGCATTTCCTTCACTATTTCCCTCATATCTTTCCTTGTATCTTTTCCATTCATTTTTTTCACCTCATTTTTGAGTCATCTTACACTTTTACTAAAGGAAGATATAAAATTTTCTATAGGCTGGTTAAAAAAAGGGTTAAAAAAACTGTAATTGATGTTTAATTATTAAAAATAGTTTTTGAAAAGGTTTTATTCCATATAAATGATCCAATAGCGCCGCCCATGGAACCTATTAATCCATCAACCATTAAGCCAATGATTATCGCAAGGAAGCCTAGCTCCATCATGGAAGCACCAGGCCCCATACTGGTGAAAAAAGACATCAAAACCATGACTAAAGTGAATACTACACCCGCCAAGACAGCTGCAAAGGTGCCGTAGAGAGCACCGGTTGCTATATCTCCATTAGCACGGTAACCAATTAGGATGGTAGCGGCCAGAAAACCTAGATAGGATCCTAAGCTTCCAAAAATTAATCCAAAGGTTATACTTAAAATTAAGACCAGAATAAGGCCAATTACCACCTCGATATAGTCCAACAAATTAGTTCACCTGATAAGATGAAGGGGGATGTTTATAAAAAATTTTTAGGTTGTTCTAGCTGAATCTTCGCAGCATTGATATGGTGAATATAATGGCTAATATGGCACCAATAAGGAATATAATGCTGCCTATGGTTGAAAAACCAACCCCGGGCATGGGCATGCCCTTGTCGCTTTGCATTATAAGTGAAGAGCCAATAATCAATGAAGATATAATGAGGGCCAGTGCCAACCGGTTAGTTATTTTTTCCAGGTGAATGGAAAACTCTTCCAGTTCTTTATGTTCAATTTCCATCTTTATGCGGCCGTCTTCAGCCCGCATCAATATGCGGTTGATGGTTTGGGGCAGGTCCTTAATGAGGTGTTCCATTTCAAATAGATAGCGGGCCTGGTAGTTTTTCCAGCGCAGGGGATTTAAGCGGCCTTTTATTAACTTTTTGATCAGGGGTTCGGCCACTTCGATACCGTTAAAGGAGGGGTCCAGTTTTTTTCCCAAGTCCTCCGCCATACTCAACACCCTTCCCAGGAGAATGAAATCCCGGGGTAGGTTAATGTGGTGTTTGGTCATCAGATCGGGCATGCTGAACTCGGTGATCATGCCCCCCACATCTTTGATCTCGGCACCGTAGTACTGGTCTAAAAGGTCCATCAAAGTGTATTTAAAAGATTCCAGGTCAGAATCCTCGTCCAGCATCCGCATGTACACCATCTGGTTGATGATGCCTTTAATATCGTATTTAGCAGTGTAGATGAATAATTCAGCCAAGTCGTCCCGGAATTCCCTTTCCAGGTGTCCGGTCATGCCGAAATCCACAAAACATAGTTTATTGTTAGGAAGTACAAATATATTGCCGGGGTGGGGGTCGGCGTGGAAAAATCCGTGCTTAAATATTTGTTTAAAGTAACATTCCGTTCCAATTCGGGCAATGGCTTTTCCGCTAATGTGGGGGTCGGATTCCACGATATCACTGATTTTGGTCCCATTGATGAACTCCATGGTCAGGACTTTGCCGGTGGAATAGTCCCGGTACACCTCCGGAGCACATACCTGGGGGTCTTCTTCAAATAGGATTCTGAATCTTTCAATATTACGGGCTTCCTGGGAAAAATCAAGCTCCCTTAGTATGGTACGCTCGAATTCATCAACAATACCGGGAAGATTGTAATTTTTAGCAGTTGAAATTCGGGTGTCGGCCTGTTGGGCCAGATAACGCATGATAGACACGTCTTGTTTTATGATTTCAATAATTCCCTGTTTCTGGACTTTAACTGCTACTTTTACTCCGGTTTTTAGTTTCGCCTGGTGTACTTGTGCTATGGATGCCGAAGCCAGGGGTTCCTGGTCAAATTCGCTGAAAAGTTCCTCCAGTGTTGATCCCAGCTCCTCCTCCACCACTTCTTTTATCTCGGTAAAGGGGACGGGAGGAACATCGTCTTGAAGTTTAACCAGCTCGTCGGCAATTTCTTTACCCACCAGGTCGGGTCGGGTGCTTAAAACTTGTCCTAATTTTATGTAAGTAGTGCCTAACTCTTCCAGGGCGGACCGAAAACGACGGGGTGCAGTATCATCTAATTCCTTCCCCAGATCTCCCCCTAACAAAAATTCGGGTGTAATTTGTCTTTTTAAACCCAGCTGTATCAGGGTGTTTCCGAATCGGTATTTGCCCAGTACTCCCAGTATTTCCCTTACCCGTTTCAAGTCTGGTGTGGAGTTACCGAATGGCGAAATATTCATAGGTTAAGGTTGTTTTCTATGATTATATAATACTTTTTAATAGACAGTGCTCACAAAGGGATAACGATAGATAACAATAAATCCTTATTCAGCGGGAGTGGGACTTATGAGTAGCAGTAACCGGGATTATTCAAAAATTTTTTACATCACTGCCGTGGCCCTGGTTATTGTAGCCTTTTTAGTGGCCAATGTTAAATTGGACCCGTCATTGGCGAATGTATCCTCTGTTTTTATCATTGCTCTTTCTATCCCCTGTTATCTAGCTATAATACTCTGGCTGGGATGGAAGAAGGGTTTATTAACCATTGTTGTTTTCAGCATCTACGCCCTGTCCATTGAAACCCTTGCCATCATCACCGGATTTCCCTACAGTCCCTTTGAATACACGGGCCTAATTGGCACTAAATTGTTCGGCTACACGCCCTTCACGGTTCCTTTTGCTTATGTACCTCTCTTTTTAGGGTGTGTATATCTGGCCAGCAAGAAAACGTTAACAGGTAAACCTATCACGTTTATGAAAAAAATTTACTTTATCCTGGCCACTGTGGCCCTGGTACTGGCTGCTGATTTGGTCCTGGACCCGGCTGCAGTGGCCCTTAATTTCTGGAAGTACAATTGGACGGGATTTTTTTACGGAGTACCTTTAATGAACTTTGGGGGATGGATTTTAACCGGGGGATTGGCATCGGCTTTGGCCCTCCGGGTGGTGGGTACAGCTATCCAGGGACCTAAACCGTCTGCTATAGTTTCCAGCCTTTTTTTGATTTTATCTTTCTGGTCTGCAGTTTGTTTGTACTTAGGACTATTTTTACCAGGGTTGATAGGGATCATCTTCATAATCTACCTACTGTGGATGACTGGAGGCCGGGTTGGAGATTTTGAAAGTAAAAAAAAGTCGATTTAAAGCAATGTTAAAAAGTAGACATTTAATATAATGATAAATGCAAATAGGCTCGCCAGGGTGTGGGTGGACAGTTGGGTGGCCTTTTTCTTTTCTGTGGTACGGTTTAAAAAGGACCACAACCCCATTACGGTGGGGAGGAGTGAAATTAGGGCCACTAATCTAAAATCAGGCATCTTATACAAGTTACTCAACCCCATTAACATGAATAAAATAGTGGAAATGGCTCCAGAAATTCCTATTAACTTGAAACCGGTTTTTCTTCCATGATTCACAATAAAAGTACGTTTTCCTCCATTTAAATCACTTTCCATGTCTGGTATTTCCACGTTTATTATGAATAAAACCTGGTAAAACATGAGTGGCAGGGTAAATATCACAGATTGCAGGTCAAGATAACCAGAAATGGCCAGATAACCCAGGCTGGGCACGATGAAACCGGTGGAAACCATGGCCAACTCACCCCACCCCCGGTAGGATAATTTTAATGGGGGAGATGAGTAATACCAAGCCAAAAAAATCCCTATAATGGTAATAATGAAAAATAAAGGAACATTAAAATAAATGGTGAAAATTAAAGAGAAAATAACTGAACAGCTAATTAGGAATAAAGCGAATTTTTTGGCAAATGGCCGAAGATGTGGATTCTCAACTAAAATTCCACTACCTCCCGTGAAGAGAGTGGGTTGGCCATGTTTATCCACATCCACGTCGAAGTAATCGTTACTGTAAGACACGGAAAGATGGGCAGGAAATAAAACCATATAACCCAAAATGAACCGTTCCCATGAAAATGGGGTGTTTAAAATCACAGCTAAAAGAGCACCAGCTGTGAAGGAAAAAAATCCGGCACCTAAAAAGTGAAAGCGCCCCAGTTTCAAAATTTTTATCACATCTTTCTGGTTCAAGCTATCTCCACGGCCTTTGTTTTGGAAGCTGATGTTAGTGAATAACTTAATATGTCTTTTTTTTGAACATTAACTATTATGCTTTTGGAATACTATCTAAATATCTAAACTTAACATTGATAATGGCTGTTCTAAGGTTAAATTTTAATAGTAGAAAAAAATACTATTTACTATTGAACGTTGATTGTAGCAGGATATTCATTTATTGAACATTGATTGTAAAAGACTCATTGATCCGTGATAAAATGAAAGTTATAATAGTGGGAGCCGGTTTTGGCGGATTGTCCGCAGCAGCTTTACTGGCCAAAGAGGGCCATGAAGTTAAGGTTATAGAAAAAAACGAAGACCCCGGAGGTAGGGCCAGTGTATATAACGACCAGGGATTCCACTTCGACATGGGCCCATCCTGGTACCTCATGCCGGACGTGTATGAGCACTTCTTTGCCAATTTTGATAAAAAACCAGAGGATTTCTTTGAATTAGAGAGGTTAGACCCATCTTACCGTGTTTACTTCTCCGAAGACGAAGTAGTGGATGTTGAATCTGATCTAGAAAAGAACTACGCCCTTTTTGACAGTTTTGAAGAGAACGGTGGAGAAAAACTAAAAGAATATTTGAAATCTGCCGAGAAAATGTACGAACTATCGATTAAGGAACTCTTATACAAGGACTACCGCACCATCTTCGACTTTTTCAATGGCAAAATGCTCCTGAGTGGCATCCGATTGAATATTTTAGAAAACCTTGAACACTTCGTGGACCGAAAATTTGAAAGTGACGAGGCCCGTAAGATTGTCCAGTATTCCATTGGATTTTTGGGAAGCTCTCCTAAACGCACCCCATCCATGTACCACATCATGTCCCACATCGACCTCACCATGGGAGTTTGGTATCCCCAGGGGGGGATGCGGAAGGTGGCCAGTTCCATTTACGAATTAGCCCAATCATACGGAGCCCAATTTTACTTCAACCAGCCCGTGGAGAAGATCATTGTGGAAGACGGTGTTACCAGCGGGGTGCAGACTGCAGAAGGTATCAATGGGGCAGATCTGGTCCTGGTGAATGCTGACTATCCCTTCACTGAAATAGACCTTCTGGAGGAGAAGTATCAGACCTACCCGGCCCAGTACTGGGAAAAAAGGGTTTTAGCTCCCTCTTCCCTGGTGGCCTATGTGGGTATTGACCGGGAGATGGAAAACCTGGTGCACCACAATCTATTTTTGGATAAAGATTGGGCCGAGGGTTTTGACACTCTATTTGACCCGGATAAAGCTGCCTGGCCTGATAAACCCTCTTACTACGTGAATATACCATCTAAAACTGATAAAACCGCAGCACCAGACGGCATGGACACTCTTTTCATATTAGTGCCATTAGCACCCGGAATAGAAGACAGCGAAGAGCGAAGAGAAAAATTGTACCATCACATTCTGGACGACCTGGAAACTAAGACCGGTGAGAACATCCGAGACCACATCCTGGTCAAACGCATATTTGCCTTAAACGACTTCAAAGAAAGATATAACGCTTACAAGGGCACAGCCCTGGGACTTTCACATACCATGCGCCAGACTGCATTATTTAGACCTGCTCATCAGAGTAAAAAAGTAAAAAATTTATACTACACCGGTCAATACACTCATCCTGGTATTGGCGTCCCCATGACACTCATATCCTCTGAAATTGTGGCCCGAGAGATTAAAGAGAGGTACGGATAGAGATTTATGATAAACAGCAGCATATACTCCATATTTAAGCGTGGTAGTAAAACCTACTTTTACAGCACCATTTTTTTCCCTAAACCAGTAAAAAATGATGTTTTCATCCTTTACAGCTTCCTCCGTAAAGCCGACGACTACGTGGACGATGTTCCACAGGACGCCCCTGGGTTTTATGCCTTTAAAAAACGTTATCAGGACGCAAAAGAAGGTATCTTAACTGGTGACGTGGTGGTGGATTCCTTCGTAGAATTGGCTAACAGGAGGAACTTTAATGAGGAATGGGTCGATGCTTTTTTAAATTCCATGGAAATGGACATTACCAAGTCCACTTATAAAGACATGGATGAGCTTATGACTTACCTGTACGGCTCATCGGAGGTAGTGGGACTTTTCATGGCCCGTGTAATGGGCCTATCCGAAGAATCTTACGACGCGGCTCGTCACCTGGGACGGGCCATGCAGTACATCAACTTCATACGGGATATTTCCGAGGACCTGGAACTGGGAAGAATATATTTCCCTCAGGAAGATCTTAAAGAGTTTGGATTAACTAGCCTAGATCCTGCAGAAGCTAAACTTAACCCCACCGGATTTAAGAGTTTCATAAATAGGCAACTGGATACCTACCTGGAATGGCAGGCCCAAGCCGAAGCAGGTTTCAAATACATTCCTTACCGCTATTTAATTCCAGTTAAAACCGCTTCCGACCTTTACAAATGGACCGGAAACCAGATCAGAAAGAACCCCCTGGTGGTGTACCAGAGGAAAGTCAAACCTTCCCTTCCCAAGATAGTCAGCCGGGTATTTTCCAACTCCGTAAGATTAGGACTTACTGATTAGAATTTATACCATAACTTGAACTAGACGTGGATAACATGAATATTATTTCTTTTATTTTTAAGATATCCCGGTTCCGGTTCTGGATATATACCGGAGGTACCTACGTGGTGGGATATGCCCTGGGATTCCTATTCCTGGGGGATTTCTTCCGACCAGAGTTCTATCTCTACCTTTTCTACTTTTTTTTTCCAGCCAACATCTTCATTTATGGAGTAAATGATTACTGGGATGAGGAGACTGACCAATTAAACCCCAAAAAAGATGGAAAAGAGTACCGGATAAAAAAGCAGGACCGCAAAAAACTTTTAAATATTATTTTACTACTAACAGTGTTGAGTATAATTTTAATGTTCCTCCAGGACAACACCGAGCGGATTTTATTGGGATTATTTCTGTTTTTATCCTACTTCTACAGTGCTCCACCACTGCGTTTTAAAGAAAAACCTTTCCTGGACTTCACCTCTAATTATCTCTACATCATACCGGGTATATTTGCCTACTACTTGGCAGCAGGTTCTCTTCCCCCCGAGATATATATGGTCGGGGCTTTTTTCCACATATCAGCCATGCACATCTATTCTGCCATACCGGACCTAAAATACGACCGGCAGGCAGGAATAATGACTACTCCTGTCTATATAGGGAAAAATGCAGCTCTCGTCTTATGCCTATCCTTCTGGACTGCCCTATCTGCTATTGTGGTTTATATGGCAGGGTTTTATCCTTTAAGCTTCCTGATATTTTTATATCCTCTGTTTCCCCTCTTATTATTGGTGAGACGGGATCTAGAAATAGAAAAACTGTACTGGTATTTGCCATACGTAAATACCTGCCTGGGGGGATTGTTTTTTTGTTCCCTGGTGATTTACAAACTATTTTTTGTTTAAAAATGGTAGTTGTAATAAATCTTTTTTATTTTAAAAAAAATCACTTTCTTTACATCAAAAAAAGAACCAGTTACTCTTCCAAGCCCATTTCAAAGTCAAAGCGACACACTGATTGGAGCACCCCGGTGTTAGTAACCGCATGAACCTTCCCGGGAAGATTAGTCCAGGAATAAGTTAATTGCATCATGCTATGGCAGATAAGACATAAAAAAACGTTGTCGGGGTTTCCGTAGGACCATGAACACTTTTTAACGGTTAAAACTCCGCTGTCGTTGTGGGAACGGGGCTGCACCTGGAAACCCAAGTGGGAGTACAAATTAGAAACCCAGGAAAGGTATATCTTAAGTTTTTCTTTGTTGCTGGTGTTTTCATAAAAGATTTTGCTCTGGTTTTGGGAGTACTTGTGAAAGCGGGGTTTCATGTTCTCCTCAAATAACCGGACAAAACTACCCAAAAACACGCTACGCTCTACAATAGGCAGGGCACTGGCCAGTTCTGGAAGAATACTGCGCATGAATAGTTGTACATCTTTTAGACCGGCCTGTTGGCTGTCTAAAATTTCTTTTTGTTTTTTCTTGTGATTTTGGAGTGATAACTCAATGTTGTTTCTAAGTTCTACTTCCTGTATGGGCTTTATCATGTACACATTGGCCGGGGTATTGCTTACCTTGGTGAAAACTTCAGAATCAGAAAGGGCCGTCAAGTAGATAAGTGGAACATCTAAAAAACTTTTTATTATATCAGCTGCGTCAATACCGTCCAGGTCTCCTTTTAAAGTTATGTCCATAAGAATTAAATCGGGTTTGAGCTTCAGTGACTCCTGGACGGCTTTTTCTCCAGTATCTACCACTGAAATAATGCGATAACCCCAAGCCTCTAAAGTTTCACTGATTTCAAGGGCAGTGATGGCTTCGTCCTCAACTATCAGTATTCTTTCCCCTACCATGGTCTTATCTCGTTTGGATTTTTCTTTAACAAAAAAGATGCACGCCCCTAAATTTACAGGGATGCCATATCATTCTAGATATATATCGTTTATCATGGAAATACTATTAATAATCTTTGAATGTTGTAGATTTAAGGAAGTTATTAATCTTACAATTGGTTTAAAAAATTTTTTAGGAGCGTTAAGGGGTTCTTTTTGGATCTTCCAAATTTAAATTTCTTCATTATTTTCACTGACTAAATTTATGATGTATTTATGTCTTTCTTTTTAGGGCCCGATAGCAACTAATAATTAATAGTTGGTACAATGCAATTAGGGGAAATTTAATGACTGGTGCTGAGATCCTGGTAACGGTGGAGGACGCTCTTGAAGCCCAAAAAATAACTAAATTACTTAATTCTGAAGGATATGATGTGATTAATCTTTTACCTCAACATGAGGATATTTTAAATATTATTTCTACAGTTAACCCCAATTTAATCATTATGGATATTGTTTTACGCTTTGACGGGATTATTTTCCCTGCACTGAGACGAAAAACGGCAGATTTAGACATTCCCATGATATATCTCAGTTCCTGTGCAGAAGAAAACCACTTGAAAAAAAGTGACATGAAAAAGACCTATGGATGTTTGGTAAAACCGTTAGATGCCAAAGAACTGCTTTTTAATGTTAAAATGGCACTTTATAAGCACAGCATGGAAAATGCTCTACGGGAGAGTGAACAACGTTACCAGTTATTGGTGGAAAATGCCGAGGATGTTATGGCGATTGTTGATCTGGAAGGCGAATTTTTAATGGCTAATAGCAGTGCCGGCCGTTTTTTAGATGTAGATACTGACGAGTTGATTGGGAAGAAAATTGGGGACCTGTTACCCTCCCAATATGCCGATCATCTGATGGAAAGTGTTAGAAAAGTTATTCAAACTAACAAAGGGTTAACTATAGAAGAAGAGACTATTATAAAGGGCAAAAAACGATGGTTTAGCACTAATATGCAACCCATGCCATCTTTTAAGGGGAATAAACTAGCAGTACAACTGATTGCCCGTGATATTACCAAAAATAAACTAACAGAAAATGATCTTCTAAAAAGCAGAAACTTTCTTGCCGGAACACTAAACGATATGTTAACATTTGTAGCCGTCTTAGAGCCGGATGGTCGGGTAGTTTTTGTTAACAACACTCCCCTAAAATTAATTGAAGCAAACTTGGAAGAAGTTCGGGGGAAGATGTTTCCGGAACTTAAGTGGTGGACCCAATCACCCCCACTTAAAGATTGTATTGTTAGGGACATAAAACGGTGTGCCGGTGGAGAAACTACACGACACAAACTTGAAATCTACACTAAAAACGGCCCCTTATGGATTGAGTATAGTATGCATCCTCTTTATGATGATGATGGAAAATTAAAGTACCTGGTTCCAGAAGGTAGGGACA
>JAUYBK010000008.1 GCA_030693105.1 Methanobacteriaceae archaeon
ACGGCCACCAACCCAGTTTCCAGTGGCTATGGCGTGCTTGATGTTCTCTGTTAACACGTCAGAACGTACCGCCTGTTTTACTGAAGGTTCTTTACCCCTAGTAAGGCTTCTTTCCAGTTGATAAGTCATGTCACGAGTTAAACTGGTGAAGGCTACCCGGAATAGGTCTTCCATAAGGTCTCCTGAGACTCTAAGTCTTTTATTGGCGTAGTGGTCCTTGTCGTGTGGCTCGCGTTCATCGAAGATAACTTGCAGTAACATTTCCGTCATCTCCGCCAGGTAAGTGGCCTTTTCAGATCTCTTATCTGGTTCGACTCCCATGTGCGGTAGTAGGTAACGGTCAATAACGTCTTCTGCCCTTTTTATTCTATATTCCTCGGTCATTCCCTTGGCCACCCGGTTACCAATGTATTTAATGGCATCGTAGGTAGTGGTTATCTCCGTGGTCTGTATGTCATCTATAAGTAAAAATTGTATGTCGTTTTCCTCAGAAACACTGTTAACCAGGTCTACATCTTTTTCATAGCCCAGTGCCCTTAGTAGAACCACTAGAGGTATTTCTCCAGGGACGTAAGGGAAGGATATTCTTAAAAATACTCCTTTTTTCCTTGGTTTACGGTATTCCAGAGTTATTCTGGCCCGGAATCCACTTTTTATTGAAGTTACAATGGCACGGGCCCTTCGACCCTCTTTCTCCCCAATCCGTTCTAAGATGATCTTATTGGGGGCTATTTCTTCCATGGTAACTATGGCTCTTTCCGAACCATTAACAATGAAATATCCTCCAGGGTCCTGTGGATCTTCACCTTTATACTCTATTTCTGCGCGGTTAAGCCCGTTAAGGTGACAAATACTGGACTTTAGCATGACGGGAAGTTCACCAATATAAACTTTCTCCATGTCCTGTTTATCTTTTCCCTTGGTAAGGGCCATGTCCAGGTACATGTGGGCCGAATAGGTCAAATTACGAAGTCGGGCTTCCGTAGGGAAAACCTTACTCTTGGACCCATCGGCCTCCTTGATGAATGGCTTCCTAATTTCCAATTGTCCAGTTTGTATGCAGTAATCGCCCTGTTCAAGAACGATTGGCTCAGTAATATCTATTATATCTTGTATGCGGTGATCAACAAAATCATTATACGATTTTAAGTGGTGATCAACCAAGTTGTAGTCATTAAAAAAGGCATCGACCAGTTCCCAGGCGTTTCTTACCATTAAATTCCTCCAAAAACAAATACCACACTAATGAAATATTTTACAATATTATCTCCCAATTTTATTGGTTTTATTATTCCAATACCAAACGGTAGGTGATGAATTTCCCTGCAGTTTGGCTTTTTCGAGTTATTTTAATAATATCACCGGCTTTAGCATCTATTGCTTTTACAACAGGATCATCCAATTTTATTTTTGGAAGTTGCTCCGGGTAGACATCCATCTCTTTCAACATCTTAGTTATTTGGTTCTTCTTCAAAACAACATGATCTGGAACCAGTTCGTGTTTTAAGATATCCTTCTTCACCATTTAGTTCCTCCAACAAAAAATCAGAACGGGCCCGACGGGAATTGAACCCGCGGCCACTTGGTTAAAAGCCAAGCGCTCTCCCAGACTGAGCTACGGGCCCTCTAAAAACGCCCTGGCCGGGATTTGAACCCGAGTCGTGGGCTCGACAGGCCCACATGATAGCCCCTACACCACCAGGGCAACTCATAGAATGAGAGTAAAGGGAGGTTTACTTATACTACCTTATATACTTTATCCTGTAATTAAGTAGTATATATACCTTGCTATAGTTACTAATTATTTTAAGGGATGAGTCTTTGATGAATCAGAAGATTCTGATCAACTTCTTTAAACATCCCTCGTTTCAAGTCCCGCCTGCCGGACTTGAACCAGCAACCCTCGGATCTACAGTCCGATGCTCTGCCAAATTGAGCTAAGGCGGGATTTTGATGGGACCACCCGGATTTGAACCGGAGTCTCAGGCTCCCAAAGCCCAAAGGATCGACCAAGCTACCCTATGGTCCCCATTTTACATCATTATTAACATCATTCGAGTTTATAATGCTTGCGTCCAGAGCCCCGGACGGGAATTGAACCCGCGACCACGAGATTACAAGTCTCGCGCTCCACCAGACTGAGCTACCGAGGCATAGTTGTAGCAACTAAACTTTACGAAATGTTTCCATATAAAGTTTTGGGTGGGCAGTGCCTAACCAGATATAATTCTGACTAAAGGTTCCAATTTACACGTTTATCAATTGTATTAAGCAATTATTAAAGAGAATTTCTACTTTAAACTATATTTGATAGCCGATTCCCTTAAAACTTCAACCGCAGGTAATTTTTCCCCAGCAACCAGGTTGAGAGAAGCTCCACCACCACTACTAATGTGGCTGATTCCCTTAAGGCCCATATGGTTAGCAGCCGCTGCCAGGTGGCCGCCTCCAATTATGGAAAATCCAGTGGAAGATGATATGGCGTTTAAAATGTCATCAGTACCTATGTTAAAACCTTCCTTCTCAAATACTCCAGCCGGGCCATTGGCAAATATGGTGCGGGCCTCTCTTATGATCTGGGCG
>JAUYBK010000015.1 GCA_030693105.1 Methanobacteriaceae archaeon
CGTCCACAATAATTTCACTTAAAAGGTTGCCTTGAAGGGAGGAGCAGGTCCAAACATTCCAACCAGATTCTTTGAATATATCAGAAACCAGGTGGGTGGTACTGGTTTTACCCAGGGTGCCGGTGATGCCTATAACATCGATATCCATGAGCTCGTTAATAATTTTGGAAATCTCCCTGCTCGTGATGTTTCTCACCTTAAAAGTCTGGATCATATTCCGTATAGGTGCATCAAGAGGGATATTGGGGGAGATATAGGCTTCATCTACTCCTTCAATCTGGTCAGGAGTGTCCTTGCCCAAGTGAAGTTCAACTCCTTCTTCTTCCATTTTGAGCAGAGTCTTCTTCACTGGCTCTGAAAATTCCTCAAGGGATTTTGAATCGGTTATAGTAACATTACGCCCCACATGATTTAGAACGCGAGCTGCGGGACGTCCTGCGTTACCAGCACCTATTACTAAACTGTTCATTGGTAATTTCACCTTTTTCTTAATGATCTAATCCTTTTTTAGTGAGTTGACGGAAATTTAGATCAAATAATATAATTTTTATGTTGTTCACTGGTTTATAAAGTGTATAAAGTCATTTATAAACCTATTTCAACGCAACTTATAGAGAATTAGAGATGATGTGTCATTAATGTTAATTGCGAATGCATAAAACATTCCATTTATGGATGTACTCTAAATTTTATTATTTATTTTTCTTTAAATCCATCCAAAACTTCAGAAGCAGGGTCCATTCCCTGGGCTCCAATTAGTAGGATGGTATCGTCCCCATTAGATTTTTCAAGGGCTTCTTTCAGTGCCGGTTTTAGTTCAGAGTAGTGAGTATATTGAATACCTTCCTTTTGCAGTACCTCTATAAATATCTTTTTCTCAGGAGTTTGCACCACGTTAGCTTCATCCACCACTTCCTGACTGCTGGTTAAGATCAGGACATAATCAAGATTCTGAAGACTTTCAGCGAGCGCTGTAGCGTTTATTTTATTAATTTCAATCCCGCGAGAACCTCGAATAGCACAGACCACGTAAAATTTGCCTTGTGAGATTAAGGCCGTACTCTTTATGGTAGCTTTTATTCCGGCAGGATTATGGGCAAAATCGTCGATTATTAGTGGGTTTTTATTTATAATTGTAAACCTTCTTTTTAGGGCACAATAGGAAGCTAATGCCTTTTTTATAATTTCAGTTTCAACTTTTAGAGCTCTGGCAGCAGCGACGGCAGCCATGGTGTTCTGAATGAAGTGAGGGCTTTGAAATGGTAGTTCGTCCTTTGTTAGGAGTAATTTACCGTCGAGAAAGATCCTGTCTACTTTCATTTCCACATCGCCCCCGGTACCATAGGATAGAATTTTTGCTTCAGGGGGCACCATGTCCTTCATCTTCATTATCAGAGGGTCATCTTTATTTAAAACAACAGCTCTCCCCGTGAAACCTTTTAAAGAACCCGCTATTTCATGGAAAACGTCTTCAATAGAATTAACAAGCCCAATATGATCCATAGCCACGTTAGTAAGCACCAGAACGTCAGGTTGAATGGCTTGAGTCATTAAAAATGCGTGGTTCTTCATAATTCTATCATTCCAACCCTGAACCTCTGAAACCTCCAGGACCAGGACTTCTTGGTCACGTTGCTCAGCGATCTGTTTGGCAACCATGGGGTCAATAAGGGTGTTAAATTCGGATAAAGAATCAGTGTTGGTATAGCTCTGGTAGCCGGCCTCTTTCATAATGTGATGGATCATATGGCTGGTGGTGGACTTGCCATTGGTACCAGTTATAACTAACCGCAGGCTTTCAGGGGCAAATCTATCCAGAGCCCAGCGGATGGCAAAAGCATTGATTAACTCAATTTTTTCGGTAATTATAAGGGGTAAGTCAAGCTTTTGCGCTGTTGAAACTGCGCTTCCTCTGGCTTCCTGGGTCACAACACAGGCCACACATTCACTATCCGCCATTTCCACTCCGGAGTCATCTATCCAGTGTCTTACCACAACATCTCCCCTTTTAGAGTCTTTAAGGATGTTGAAAATCCCGGTGATTACCTTATCTTTTCCCCAAAGATTTCCATTAACTTTCCTGGCCAGATATGATGTGGTAAGGTTTTTCATAAATTAAGACTTCCTTAAATTATAAAATGGTAGGTGAAGATAGCCACAGCGCAAATCAAAAAAGTGATAGTCCAGTAAAGTACCACGATCTTCTTTTCAGAGAGGCCCTTATAGTGCAGGGTGTGGTGCAAGGGTTCCACGGGCAGTTTAATTATATGGGCCCGGTGTAACAAGCTCACCACCACGGAGATGATGGGTATTGCCAGGGCCAGCACTGCAAAGTAAATAATGTCTCCTAAAAACCCGGCGGTGATATAACCAGCACCTAATGCAAAGGATCCAGTATCTCCCATGAAAATGCTGGCGGGGTAACGGTTAAAAACCAGAAATCCCAGCGAAACACCAGTTAATGCTACGAAAGGTAAAGCACCCTGGAAATTTCCAGAGAGAGACGCGAATATGGTACATGCTGCCGATGCAATAGCTACTATGCCCGCGGCCAGACCGTCCATACCATCAATGAGGTTCACCG
>JAUYBK010000055.1 GCA_030693105.1 Methanobacteriaceae archaeon
AATCCTTAATTTGAATAAGTTTACAATTGTGATGTAAATTTTCTTCTTTAATCATTACAAACTCCCAAGATAAATATTTTAGTTAAAAAAATTGCTTATTATACATTTTTAACTAATTTAATGTAATATAATACTTAAATCTTAATTATAAAATATCTTCTCGTAACATATATCCTGCAACAGATTCTTTTTCTATTAAAAAGTCTAAAATTACTAAAAACTCTTTTTTTAATTGTCTAGTTTTTCTTATCTTTTCACGATTCATATAAGCGTACTTTTTAACAATATTCTCTAGATAATAGACAGTATTATCCTCTAAATCATCTGACCACAAGTTTTTATTAACATTTAACATTCTAGAAATCCATAAAATTCCATCATCCAAGTAAATGCTTCCTATTCCATTTAATAATTTTGATATTGAATATAAAACAGAAGGACAATGACCAATATCTCCTGTTATTTTTTTAAAGAATCTTTTATCAGTTTCTTTAAATGTATGCCATTGTGTTGCCTCTTTTTTCCAAATATTTTCGGCAAAAAGATAACCTTTAATCACTTTTTTAGTATAATAATTGTCTCCAGATTTACATAATTCAACTATTTTTTCATAAAATAAATTCCAAACTTTCCAGAAATTATTATAAACATCTAATCTATCTTCCACAGATACAAACTCTTTAAAAAAATCAGCCATAGATTCTGAATTGCTGAAATTATCTATAAATGGTTTTAAATAATGAGGAATATCCTCCTCGGGAGAATTCAAAACAAAATCAGCTAATTTTTCTAAAAAATTATGTTTTACCCAATAATCAACTTTATCTTCTCTTTCATTTGATAATAAAGTCTTTGAAAAAGTTGAGATTATAGTTTTAACCAATTCTTTATGTTCCCTATTATTAGTTTTTGATGGAATTAGCTGAAAAGCTGTTTTAAGAATGTATAAGTCAACTTTTTCAATTTCATTTAAATCATCAAAAGCAATTTTGTTTTCAATTACTTTTTCTAAATTTGTTTCATTTTTATCAACAAATTCTTTAATTAATTGTATTTCAGGAACTTCATAAATCTCTTTTTTAAAATTTTCTTTACGTAATTCTGATCTCAATTCTTCATATTGTGGTTTTAGCCATAAATATCCAAAAAGTAAAGATTGAGAATCATCAAAACTAATATCCCATAAATTGTGTCCTATTGCGTTTATTGAATGATTACAGAATCCAAAACTTTGATCAAATATAGTTAACAATAAAATATATTTTATAGCTGCTTTTTCTTTAGGAAATTCCCTCAATAACAGAGGTAGGACAGAAATCGCTGAATCTACACCATCCCCAGATTGATAGCCATAATTCTCCATTATAGACGAAGAAGCTACTCTTAAAATTATATCTTTACAAAAAATCATTTCCTCTTTGGAAAGTTCTTCAGAATAATCTCTAAGTAAAACAGAACAAGCATCTCCTGGAATTGAGTGATAAAATAGATAAAATTCAGGATCTTTAGATTTTAAACCTTCGATAACTTCTTTTATTTCATTAAAAGCTAATTTAGGATCATTATATTGTTTAAATTGTTTATATTGATCGTCATTTTTCATTTTGTAGCTAGCCCACATTTTCAAAGGCATATATTTCATTTTTTCTGAAATTTCATTAGTTGAGGTTTCGCTATATTTTTTCAGTTTAGAACCTAGTTTAGTAGCAAATTTAATTAAGACGTGATCTTCTTTCTCTTCAATTTCAGGAGTCATTTTCCTATTATCCATTCTGGCTAGATAAAGTCTCCAGGTTTTATCTGATTCACTTTCTTCTGTTTCATCTGGTAGATTCTTGTAATATTCATCAAAAATTTCCCATATTACATGCTTTCGTTTACTAACTTCTTCTTCACTTATTTTATCATTTCTAAAAACTTGATAATATAAAGCTAATCCCTCTAAAGACATTTTTCTATGTTTATCTTCACAAGTTTTGATTCTTTCATTTATATTTAAATCACGTTGGGAATTATAACCATATCCTATCCCATAGAGACCTTCCGCAGTATTTTCAAGACTCAATCTAGCAGTATCATAAATAAAAAATTCTTTTGTTTGAAATAATACCTTTGCAACATTAAAAGTTCTATCCGGAAAAGCTAACACAATACTAGTTATTACTGCTGTAATAGAAGCGGATTTTGTATTTTCAAGCAAATATAAAAGCCAAGATTCTAATATTTCTGGATCAAAATTTCCTGCTCTTTCGAGGAAAAACTTCTCTAAAGCCATATGAATGGATTGTAAAAGATAAGGGGAATTTTTAGTGCCCCGATATACATTCCAAATTGTATCATCAATATACTGTTTGGTAGTTTTTCCATCTAAAAAAACATCTATTTCTTCAACTTTTTCTTTTCCGAAACTAAAAATTTCTTCTTCTGAATCAAAAAGTTCTCCTTTTCCTAAATCAGATTTAGCATAGCATTCAATTGTTTTATTGGTAAAATCTAATATAAAACTTATAGTTTTTTCAAAAGAATATTGTAGTAACCAGTAAATAGGCGTTTGAAACGAACTTGAAGGGAAATAATCCCTAATATTTCGGTCTAAACAAAAATTACCATCTAAATCTAGAGGATCCTCAACATAAGGTAAAGCACCTTCAGGCTTAGAATCAGGAGATCTAGAATCATGAAGATCAACTTCTTTAGTTTTAAACCAAAATAGATCTGCTAATTTCAAAACATATTCTGGAAGAGCTTTTATAACTTCCATATTGA
>JAUYBK010000057.1 GCA_030693105.1 Methanobacteriaceae archaeon
AGATTTTCCGGATATTTGGCAGTTTTTTTCCTAGAAATAGAGATGCGAATATGATATTAATGAAAAGGCCAGGTAAAGCACCCCCTACCACTAAAATTTCCGCGGGAAAAATTCCATTGGAAAGAAATGAGTTTCCGAACCCTATCGAAGTAACTATGTTTCTAAGAACTTCCGCCCCTAAAAAAAGGGCTAAAAATCCTCCAATTATAGAACTAGGAAGAAACAGTTTTTGAAGTGTAGTAGACATTACTCGGATCCATTTACCAGTAAGTAAAAATAATCCCATAATTAAAAAACTGACTGCAATCACATCTGGTGACATTAAAAAAGATTTTATCATGAACACTATAAATAATAGGATATTTATTTTTTGCAACCCTATAACACACTTATCCGGGAGGCAGTATCTGAATTCCTGGAAAATTATTAAAAATAATAGCTTGGTATAATAAATCTGTATTGTGTAATATATGTAATTTATAAAAAAGATTCACAAAAAAATTTATTCAATTATTTTTTATTTTAACATTTTTATTATCGAAATTTCATCCTTTCTTAATCTTTCCTCTATTTTTTTAAAATATTAGTACAGCCCACTATACTTCAACACATAATCAGAATGATCAGTATCCAATATACGAAGAGCAGCCATGGTCTCGGGAGAGGATGCGCATCGCATCTCCACTAGGTTCCGCAGAGTCCCGTTTTTCATATGGGCTTTCACTTCCCGGATCACGAAGTCCATACTGTTTTTATTGTACTCTAAAAGTCCGGAGTAGTCCATATCATAGTTTTCCTTATCATAGATCTCATATTCGTCCACAGCATAGTTACCGTCGGGGGTGAGCATCACACCTAACAGGGCGTTGTATCCGCAGGAGGCATCTCCAAAGAGGTCCAATCCCAGATAGCAGAGTAGAGGAATGTATTTCAGATCACAGAAAGGCACATATAATGATGAATTAGGATTAATTGCCTCCCTAATGGTTACTATCATCTTCACCAGTTCCCGGGGTCTTTTCAGGAGCTGATCAGTGTTGGCCAATAGGAAGTTGCTATATCCTAATTTTTCCAGTTCCCGGACGCAATCCAGCCGGAGGTCCAGATATTTAGCACCGTGGATAATGGCGGTGTCTTCCCGGTTCCCTTCCTGGGCTTTTAGAATAGTCTCTTCCACCGACCACTCCGCCAGAGCACGGGGGACGTCGTAGGCCATAGGCTGGTGGTCCACTAAATTTACGTCGTCCGCAGATAAGATTGAAGGGGTTATACTATTGTTCCACTTGCCCAGTCGGGCCGGGCCGTCGTGTAGTTTTATCTCTAGCATGAAAACAATCCTTTATATTGATTATATTTCTCTTCTTTTTTTGTTGCTTATGGTTCTTTCTAGTAATTGTTGGATAATCAATTTTTATTACAAATACTGATTCAGACCCCCTTAAAGTAATACTATTTAAACATAAGTATTACTTTTTATCCAATTTTCCTAAAAAAAGTAATAATAACAATAGAATAGAAAGTATTATATATTAATTTTTGATATCTATAATGAGAGATGGGATAATTGATGGTTATTAACACCAGGTGATAAGAGTATGCATCATAAATTTGTGATATTCCCCTTCACCGCCATGGTGGGGCAGGAATTATTAAAAAAAGCACTTCTAATAAATGCCATTGACTCATCGGCGGGGGGAGTGCTCATAAAAGGAGATAAAGGCACTGGAAAATCAACATTTGTAAGGTCCCTTTCTTACCTCTTACCACCAATAAAAGCGGTCGAGGGATGTTCCTTCAACTGCCACCCTGCTGATTTGATGCTGATGTGCCATGCCTGTCAGAAAGAATATGAAGAGAAACGAAAACTCCCTTTGGTGGATAAAAGAATGGAAATAGTGGACATGCCCATATCTGCCACCGAAGACATGGTAATTGGAACTATAGATATAAAAAAAGTCTTAAAAGATGGAATAAAAGCGTTAGAACCGGGAATTTTGGCCCGAGCTAATCGAAACATCCTCTACATCGACGAGGTAAACCTTTTGGACGACCATCTGGTTAATGTTCTCCTGGATTCTGCGGCCATGGGTGTGAACCTGGTGGAGCGGGAGGGTATATCCATTCACCATCCCGCCCGATTCATCCTGGTGGGAACCATGAACCCGGAAGAAGGTGAGCTGCGCCCCCAAATACTGGACCGTTTTGGTTTATCCGTGGAAGTACGGGCCCTGGAATCCAAAGAAGAGCGCCTGAAGATAATGCAGTACCGGCGTGAATTTGATGAAGATCCGTGGAAGTTTGAAAAAAAATTCGAAAAAGATCAGGAAAAACTCCAAAAAGACATTATCCAGGCCCAGGAGTTACTCCCCCAGGTGGAAGTATCCCTAAAGATGCTGGAGAAGATGGTGGAGATCACTACCAGCCTGGGCATAAAAACTCACCGGGCGGACATTTTCCTGGAGAAGACTTCAAGGGTCCTGGCGGCATTAGGTGGCAGAAAAAAGGTTAATGAAGATGATATAAAAGAAGCGGCCCTCATGGCCTTGCCCCACCGGATGAAGCAGTTACCCTTCCAGAAGGACGAACCCCTGACGCAGGAAACCATTGAAAACCTGATGCAAGGTGAATCACCCGAAGAAGTATTTGAAATAGACCGCAGCCGTCAATTGAAAAAAGATGTCACCCGCCAGGAGGCCATGGGTGCTTTACAGGGAAAAAACAGCTCGAAGGTTACCGGTAATAGGGGAATGTATCTCAAAGCCAGGGATAGTAAAAAACCCACCAATGTGGCAGTGGATGCCACCGTCCGTAAAGCAGCCCGGGAAAATGGTCAAAGCAGTCAGATTGTGGTTTTACCCGAACATGTTATGGAGAAGGTCCGGGTCAGTAAGGGTGAAGCCCTGTACATCATCCTCCTTGATTCATCGTCTTCTATGAGGATGGATAAGAAGATCGGATTTGCCAAGAGCCTTTCTTGGCTTCTTTTAAAGGAATCCTACGAGAAAAAAAACAGGGTAGCCCTCATGTCCTTCCGGGGAGATGAAGCTGAGATACTATCTGCACCGACTTCGGATGTTCACCGGATCGAGGCGTCCCTGGAGAAACTCCCCACGGGAGGTAAAACACCTCTAACTCCGGCTATCTACCAGGCCTTGGAAATGGCTAAAAATGAAAAAAAAGCCACACCGGCAATTATAGTGATATCTGATGGTCGGGGAAATATATTCCTGGATGAAAACCTGGAAACTGATGTAAAACTACTCTCAGGGATGATTGAAGGAATTAACATGGTTTTCGTTAATGCAGAAAGTAGAAATAGGAGTATAGGTGTCCTGGAAGATATATCATCCAGCTTCGCTGCTCCCCACTTCTATCTGGATGAAGTGGTCTCAAAAACATAGGAGAATAGAATGGATCTAAAAAACTTTACCACCCGTGATCTAGCCTTTATTGGCATGATCATTGCCTTGATGTACATTGTACAGACTGTGACCATCCTGGGCATATCAGCCCTTACCCCCGTTGAACCCGCCAAGATCGTGGTATCTGCTTTCTTTGTGAGCATAGTAATTGCCATTGGACTGGCTAAGGTGGGTAAAATAGGAACCTTTACCATAATCGGTATAATCAACGGTATAATCTGCGGGTTTCTCATGCCGGCATTTTTACCATTACTCCCCACCACCATTCTGGGAGGATTGGCTGCTGATGCCCTCACCAAATTCAAATATGGTCAGTATGGTACTCGAAACTCTCTAGTAGCAGCTTGCGGAGTTAACCAGTTAGTGCAAACCCTGGTGATATTAACCATACCATTTTACTTTGGATTTTCCCAAGTTATCCTCACTCCCACCCTAATACTGGTCTCAGCACTAATAACTACATCTCTCGGAGCAGCAGGAGGACTGATAGGTTCCCGGATAGTCACTGAACTTAAAAAGGCAGGGGCGATTGGGTCGTGATCCTGGAGAGCCTGTTCTCACCCTTCACCGTGGACCACCAGGAAGAAGATTCTTTCATCTACCGGCTGGACCCCAGGACCAAACTGGGTCTTTTAGTGGGAGTAACCATCCTGTCAGTCTACATGAACAACCTAATCTGGTTATTAGGGTTAGAACTGGTACTCATTAGTTTAACCATTATTTCTGGTACACTGCGCAACATGGCCCGTTTCTTATTTTTATTTTTTCTGTTCGGTGCCCTGGCAGTGGGATTATTGGCTTTAATTACAGGAAACCTCAATTACTCTTTGGAATCATTCAGTCCATTTTTCGCCCGGTTTGGAATTATGATCACAGCGGGATTATTATTTGCTTTTACCACTTCTCCTAACAACCTGGCCCGGGCCCTGGAGAAGATGTACTTTCCCCCACCTTTAAGCTTCACACTCACCATCACCCTCCGCTACATCCCCACCCTGGCTCGTGAGGCAGAATCTATCAGAAACGCCCTCAAATTACGAGGAATTAGTTTATCGGCCTGGGACATCCTCCGGAAGCCCTCCTATTTTTACAGGGGGATGATAATTCCCTTATTAATCCGTACCCTTAAACTATCTGATGAAATAGCCATAGCAGCTGAAAGTCGAGGTTTTAATGGTGGAGAAGGAAGGTCCAGTTTGAACACTATAAAAATGGGTAAAAACGACCTAACATTTACATTGGTGATGACCACCTCCTGTTTAATACTATTTTTAATGGATAAGACATCTTTTTTAACCTTTAAAATTCCAATGGGGGCTTAATAAATTGTCAGAGGTCTCTGTTTCTAATTTACAATACCGTTATCCCCACTCCATGGAGCCAACTCTTAAAGGAGTAGACCTGGAGGTGGAGAAGGGGGAATTTGTTTTTATAACTGGCCGGAGTGGCTGTGGCAAGTCAACTTTGGCCCGTACCCTTAACGGCACCATACCCCACATACTGGGAGGAGAGATGGATGGCCAGGTCCGGGTGAAGGGTAAAAACACCATGGAACACCTGGTCTCGGAGATTGCTCCTGATTTGGGGTTCATATTTCAAAATCCTGAATCACAATTTTTCACCCTCCGGGTGGAGGATGAAGTGGCATTTGGTCCGGAGAACATGGGATTGACTTCCAATGAAATAGATAAAAGGGTTTCAAATGCATTAGACTATGTGAAAATGTCTTTATGGAGGAAGCGCAACGTTTTCCAGCTCTCGGAGGGTCAGAAGCAGAGGGTGGCTATTGCTGCTAACCTGGCACTGGACCCGGATATTCTGGTCCTGGACGAGCCCACCTCCAACTTGGACCTCCAGGGAGCCGTGGAACTATTCCAAGTCCTGGAAAAATTGAAAACACAGGGTAAAACAATGATACTAATTGACCACCGCACCTGGCACGCTAGAAAACTGGCCGACCGGCTGGTCATCATGGGTGGTGGTAAAATAATCCGGGAAGGATCCCCTGATCTTTTAGACGATCCTCAATTAAGGGCCCAATACAGCATTCGGAACCCAAATCACACCAACCGTAAGAATGATCTTAGTATTAAAACAATATCCAATCTTAATCCCCTAAAACCATTTGTTCTTTCGGTGGAAAACCTCCGCTACCAGTATGGAAATGGATTTTCATTTGGCCCCGTTTCATTTTCCATTTCCCCGGGAGAAGTTGTAGGTATAATGGGCCCTAACGGTTCGGGAAAGACCACCCTGGCCAATTTATTAGCCGGACTTATACGACCGACCAGTGGTCGAATAAACTTCACAGAAGAGGAAAGCCTACCCACTGCCCGCAAAATAGGTATGGTGCTGCAGAACCCGGATCATCAGCTCTTCATGGATCGTGTGTACACCGAATTGTCCTTCGGCCTCCTGGAGTTGGGCTTTGATGATAAACAGATAAAAGTTCGGGTGGAGAAAGTGTTGAACTCCATGAACCTAAACCAATTACGGGAAAGACACCCTCATTCTTTGAGTGGTGGTGAAAAGCAGCGAACCCTCATATCTGCATTAATGACTCGAAAACCATCTGTTTTAGTCTTGGACGAACCAACCACTGGCATGGATGACTATCACATGGAACAGTTAGTAAAAGAGGTAAATAACTTGCAAAAAAGTGGGGTGGCGGTGTTATTGATCTCTCATGATTTAGAATTCATATATAGGTCGGCCCACCGGGTCATTTCCATGATAGAAGGACAAATTACCGAGATAAAATCCATCTAATCTTGATTAAAACGGAAATATTTTATATTTTACTAATTAACAAAAGGAGA
>JAUYBK010000064.1 GCA_030693105.1 Methanobacteriaceae archaeon
GGAGTTATTATCCCCTGCTCGGGATTTCGCGGCCTTAAATGCAGCCATCAATAATGGTGCTGATTCTATTTATGTTGGTATCGAAGGATGCAATATGAGGGCCAATGTTTCAAATTTTACACTTGAATCCTTGGAAGATGCCGTAAAACAGTGCCATGATCTTAATAAGAAGATATACGTCTGCACCAATACCATAATGAACAACCAGGACCTAAATTATTTTAAAGAGATTTTACCAACCCTGGGTTCTTACGCTGTGGACGCGTTAATTATTTCCGACCTCGGCGCAATAAAAATAGCAAGAGACACAGGTATTGAGGTTCACATGAGTATTCAGGCAAATATTTCTAATTTTGAATCTCTAAATTTACTGGAAGAGCTTAAAGTTAAACGGGTAGTTCTTTCCAGGGAATTATCCCTTCCTGAGATAAAAGAAATTGCACAAACCGCAAACCTGGAAATTGAAACTTTTATACACGGTGCAATGTGCGTTGCAGTTTCGGGGAGATGTTTTTTAAGTTCTGCACTTTACAATAAAAGTGCAAACTGTGGGAAATGTTTACAGCCCTGTAGAAAAAGATGGAAATTAATTTCTGAAGATGATGAAGAAGTGGTACTTGTTCAAAATGAAATTGAAAGCCATATTTTTAGTCCAAAAGATCTATGCATGATTAAACATATTCCCGACCTTATTGAAGCAGGAATAAACGTATTTAAAATAGAAGGACGGGCTAGACCTGCCGATTACGTTTCAACAGTCACCAAAGTTTACAGGGAAGCCATTGATAGTTACAAAAGTGGAAACTGGGAATTTGACGAAAAATGGGTAGAAGAACTTAAAAAAGTGTTCAATAGAGGCTTTGACACTGGATTTTACTTTAAAATCCCCTATAAAATCAGCAGATATAATAAATCAACTCATATTAAAAAAGACATCGGATTAGTCGTTAATTATTATAAAAATGTATCTGCCGCAGAAATCAGGCTTGGGGATGACCTGAAAATAGGTGATGAGATTATAATTCAAGGCAATAAGACTGGATCTCTAATCCAAAAAGTTAAATCAATGCAAATTGAGGGAAATGATATTAAAGAAGCCGAGAAAGGTCAGAATGTGGGTTTATCAGTTGAAAATAGAGTAAGACCTAATGATGTTGTTTATAAAAGAGTAGCTCGCTATATATAGCTAAATATTTTATTTATTTAAAAATTTAACTATTTGATATTTAACTTTTAACTTTTCACCCACTGTTTATTTAAAATTAAATAATTCATGGAAAAAGAAATAGTAGACAAAAACCATACTAACAATAAGAAATCTCTAAATCCTTTAAAAGAATTATTTTAACATTAAAGAAAGTATCAGGAGTTGGTCTTTGTGATGAAAATAAAAGACGCCATGCAGAAGGAAGTAATCAAGTTCCAATCTGACGACAGAATAATAGAAGTGGCCTGGGGCCTTCGGAAAAATAGAATAAGCGGAGCACCAGTGGTGAATGAAGAAAACCATTTAGTGGGGATAATTAGTGAAGGGGACATCATGAGGCTCTTGGAGATACATTCACCCAAAATAAACTTGATATTACCAGCCCCCCTTGATCTGATTGAACTTCCCGTACGTATGAAGTACGAGTTTGATGAAATAGCAGAAGACATGGAAAGGGCGGCCTCGATCATAATCGGAGAAATAATGACCCACAAAGTCATTACCATTAAATTAGAGGCTACCATAGCCGATGCAGCTGAGTTGATGGACAAACACGACGTGAAAAGATTACCGGTTGTGGATGATGATGGTAAACTGGTGGGTATTGTTACCCGGGGCGACATCATAGCAGCCATGGTGTGAGTGGATGAATAAAACCAGGGGCATAGCCATATACGGCAAAGGAGGCATTGGAAAATCTACGGTGGTCTCCAACCTTGCTGCTGCTTACTCCCAGAACCAGAAAGTACTGGTAATTGGCTGCGATCCCAAGGCTGACACCACCCGTACCCTGGTGGGAAAGCGCATACCCACCATCCTGGACACTATGCGCAAGAATAAGAACACTTCCCGGGAGGATGTATTATATTCTGGTTACGGCAATGTGGCCTGTGTGGAGAGTGGAGGTCCTGAACCTGGTGTGGGATGCGCTGGCCGTGGAGTAATTGTGGCCATGAGTCTTCTGGAGAAAATAGGAATATTTGAGGATGACCTGGGACTAATCCTCTACGACGTGCTGGGTGATGTGGTTTGTGGTGGTTTTGCTGTACCACTCCGGGAAGAATACGCTGAAGAAGTGTATATAGTAACATCTGGGGAATATATGGCCCTATACGCTGCTAACAACATTTCAAAGGGTATAAAAAAGCTTAAAGGAAGTTTAGGCGGTATCATTTGCAACTGTCGTGGAATTAACCGGGAAGTAGAGCTGGTATCGGAATTTGCAGATAAAATCGGGAGTCACGTGGTGGGGGTTATAACCCGCAGTGAACTGGTCCAAAAAAGCGAAATAGATGCCAAAACAGTTATGGAAAAATACCCTGAATCAGAACAGGCCCAGAAGTATAGGGAACTGTCTTTTTCCATATTCCACAATCAGCAGTTCGTAATACCCCAACCCATGGATGTGGAAGAATTCGAGGAGTTTTTCCAAAATTTTAATGATGATAAATGAACATTAAAAAAAATAACTCCGGAGGCCTTTTTAATGGATAGAATAGGTCTTTACGCAGTGGTGCATTGGACGGTGGGATTAATAATATTGGTAATGGGATTTTGGGGATTATTTTCCGGTCTCAATCCATTGGGGTACGAACCGGCCTGGCATGCAGTATTGAAAATACTTTTGGGACTATTAATAGTAGGGGTGGGAATCAAGTTCACCGCACGGTCCATCACAACCGGAGCTGATAAAATGAATCAGATAAAGACCCTGGGAATAGCTCACCTAACGGTGGGGTTAATTTTCGTTTTAATGGGTATGTGGGGGTTAATACCCACCAAAGTCTGGGATATGAGCCGGCCTGGCACGCGGTTTTTAAAATAATACTGGGAATAATAATAGTCGGGGTCGGATTCAGGTTCCTAAAACGAGCCTAATCTGATTCCAACTCCCGATATGATCCTAAAATTGTATGAATCAAATATCTAAATCCTCTAGGTTTTTAAATTTCAGGCCCAACACCTTAAAAGCGAGTGCACAGGATTCTTTGGCTGCAGCGCATTCTTTAAAGTAGAAAAGATGAGAAGGACAACAGCAATCTGATGAACCAAAATCTGGGATTCCCCCTCCTTTTTTTGCGATTTCATCTGCTAGCTGACATTCTAGATCGTTCAATGTGACTGCCCAGTTCACATTCACTATTTTTGAGTATTCGCTTTTTAAAAGATAATCTACGTGCCAGTGCAGTTTTTTCTCATGACTTAAATGTCTTTTAATGCGGGATTCTAATGAATTCAATGCCGAACCAACGTATACGTAACAACCCTTTGCAAAGGTCATTTTTCCCTTTTTACCTATTTTTATTATAGATTTCTGATTTAAGTCTATGATTAAACAGTATATTCCTTTTAAAGGTGGCTTTCGGTTCATATCGATCCTTTCTTTGGAAGTAATCATATTTACTTCAATCTCATTCTAACTTAGATCTTTATAATAAACCTTTATCTCCCTTAAATTTATATAAATCCTATTGCAATATATTAACACGAGGTTTAAAGGTTAATATAAATATTGGGGGTGATTTTATGGCAAAATGGTTGCTATACATCATTGGTATATTGCTAATAATAATGGGTATTTTAGGCTTTATGAACTATCCCATTAAATTTAACCCGGTAGAACCACAATGGCACGCGGCCCTGAAGGTTATTGTGGGCCTTATCGCCATATACGGCGGTACTAAGGTAAACGAATAAAATATTTTTTTCTAGATGGATATAAACAAAAATTAATCGACCTTAAACCTCCCCCTTATGGGTTATAAATCTAATTAGTTATTACGGGAGAATATCGACTATGGAACATACTTTCTATGCCTACGGACATCCCAACGTCACTTCACGCCACAGATCCACCTTTGAAGTTACCAGTGACTCTCAAATCGGAAAAACTGCCGACTGCATAATTGGTGTTTCATCCGAGGCAGATATGGATGACATCCCCCTTAAGATTAAAGAAGCCTTAAAAAACGAAAATCAGATTGTTAAGATGATTTTAAAAACTGAAAACTCTCAGGATGAAATTTATGGATACGGACACCCTTTACTTACTTTGGACCATCCCACCGACATGGTGTGCCGCACGAGCGACCATACCTGCAGCCGCACCCTGATGATAAGAGCCAACAAGGCGGCATGTGATCTTAAAAAAGAGTTAATAGAAGATATTAGAAAGGGAAAAGCTCTAAAAATTAAGATCATAGTTGAATAATTATTAATAATGCATAAAAATGGTGCAGGGGACGGGATTCGAACCCGCGAAGGGACTCACCCACTAGGCCCTCAACCTAGCGCCTTTGACCGCTCGACCACCCCTGCATTTTGGAATACTCGACTTTCAGAATGAATAGGGCATACCCTACTTTTTCTGTTTCCCTATTTAAATGTTACTTCCTCCAACTTCACTCAAAGCTTAATACCTAAGACCTTCTCAAATGTTTATTAATCGTGATCCCTATGGAAGCAGTAAAAATAGCTGGAGATGACTTGTTGGTGGACATTGAAGTCGCTCCACGATCCGATATCTTTGCTTTAAAAGGTTATAATTCCTGGAGAAAAACCCTGGAAGTTCAGATAAAATCCCCTCCGCTAAAGGGAAAAGCCAATAAAGAATTAATTAAAGAGTTCTCTAAACTAACGGACCGGCCGGTGGAAATAGTATCAGGACTTAAAAGTCGTCAGAAGACCTTAAAAATTATTAGGATGTCCAGAAAGGATTTTTTAGATATTCTGGAAGAATTTAAAGGATAATTGTATTTAAAAAGGAGAAAATTTAAGTCCCAGCAATTAGCCCTGGAACTTCTGAAAATGTTCTTGGTACCACTGAATGGT
>JAUYBK010000022.1 GCA_030693105.1 Methanobacteriaceae archaeon
CTAACCTCGGCATGTTTAGCGTATTTATGCTTTTTTAAAAGCAAGTTCACAATATCGGCACAAAGTGATTCGATTTCGACTGTTGATCCTTCTATAACTTCTTCCAGCACTTCACTTATTGCTTCAGGGTTGCGGGACATGTGGATTCCTCGCTGGGTGCTGGGAAGATCCACAAAAGCATCAAAAGTAGGTAGGAGTACAATGGGTCTTTTTCCTTCTCTTTCGACTTTCAAAAGTTTCTTAACCCCGGTAACTCCCACCCGGGTTAAGTGCACGGGGATGCTTGGTATCTTATTCTGCGTATCAGGCATACATTTTAGGTCCAATTCTTTCCACCCCTTATTCTAATCTCATATTATCCATATTAGGTACTTGAAAAGTAATTTTTCACCTAAGTTACGGTGTAAATTGGGATTGATGTTATTAATAAAGAAACTATTTCAACTATATTATCTTTTGTGGTATGAGCATCACAAAATCAGCAGCTTCCCAGTATTTTTAGAAATTCTGGGATTTCTAAATCTTTTATACTACTTTTTTGCAGTGTCTTGGCACTGTAAATTTCTTCAGCCCGTTTTGCCAGCAATTCACTGGCAGGGTCTTCTTCTATAATTACTAAAACTTTTTTCGGATTGAAAAGCTCTATTTTTCGGTCTAAATCGTTTATAACGTGTTTTATTTTCTTTTTTATTGGCTTAAGTGCTTGATCAGGAATTTTTGGGTTTAAAGTCTTCATGTCTTCGATTTGGAGGGGTACTCCTGCCACCACTATCCTCTGAGGGTCCACTCCTAATTTGGTTAGAGATTTTTTAAAGTTTACTTTAGGGGTTAGAAAAATGAAATTTAAAGAAAGCTTTTCAACTTCTTCTTCCCTGTTATCCATCTTTAAAACACCAAAATCAACCAGTAACGTGTCTATTTTATTTCTTATTTCTAAAAGCTGTCCACAGAAAATTTGTGCCTCCTCCTTTGATAGTTGATGATGGGGCCGGGAGGAATAAATGAATTCTTCTGATTCCAGCAACTGATTAAGAATTTCAGCGAAAATTTTAGAATCTATTTTGCCTTTCTCCGGGGTTTTGAAAGTTTGCATACTCTTTGTGGATTTCCCGGCCTGTTTTAATAGAAATTGGGCCTGTTTTAATCTTGATCTTTCCATCAAATCTCCTCAGAATGTAAAAAATGGTGAAAAATTATCTTCAATCTTTTTAAATAATATTTTAGTTTCGTCCCGGACTTTATAATCTTCCCGAGTAAGTTTTTGATCTTCAATCGTTATTTCGTGTGTTAACACATTTATCATTTTCAGGTTGCAGCGTGCCAAAGATTCCAGGTTATAACCTCCCTCTAAAGTGAGAGCCGCTGGTCCTGGTTGGCTAACTATCTCCATGGCCATCCATTCGAAGAAGTAATCATCTAAAAGCACTCGAGACAGGGGGTCATCCTGGTGGGCGTCAAAGCCAACGTCATAAAAGTAAAAATCAGCCCCAAAATCTTCAAAAACTGGTTTTAAAATCCTTTCAAGTAAATATATGTAATCTGAAGTTTTTGAACCCGGTGCAACGGGAATATTGAGATTATATCCTTCTCCGGGGCCACGGCCAATTTCTTCTACAAACCCTTCTGATGGAAAAATGGTGTGTGGATCCTGGTGTATGGATATATAAAGGACATCCGGGTCGTTGTAAAATATTTCGGCTGTTCCATTACCGTAGTGGACGTCGAAGTCGAATATGCCGAATTTTTTAATATTTTTAGTTTCCCGGAGGTGCTCCAGGGCCACCGCGAGATTGTTGAACAGACAGAATCCCATGGCACGATCAGGAGTGGCGTGGTGTCCAGGAGGCCTTACCATGGAGTAACTACTACTGAAACTTTCTAGTGCTAATTCTGCAGCAGTTATAGTACCTCCAGCAGCTAATCTGGCTATTTGGTAACTTTCTGGTGAAGTATAGGTGTCGGGGTCCAGATAACCTCCACCTCCTTCACAGAACGATTTTACATGTTCCACGTGTTCTTTAGAGTGAATTCTTCTTAGATCGTCCTCTTTTGCCATGTGGGGGGTTTGGATAGTAACTTCATTTATCAAACCGGACTCTTCCAGAGAGTTCATTATGCTAATCAGCCTTTGGGGAGATTCCGGATGATTAAAGGTCCTATGTTTTAGGTATTCTGGGGAATAGATTAGGGCCATCATTTTAAACCTTCCATTATTTAATGCCCCAGAATGGCAATTTAGGGGCGATAAAGATTTTTCATATAAGCCTAGCGTTTAAAGCATCCTGATGGAACTTAGATCTTCCTTGACTATGTTCAAAACGGTTTGAGTGTAGGTTCTTTGAACATCAGGTTCTTTTAAAAGTGCTTTTATGAACCGGTCCAGCTCACTGGTATCTTTAAACCGGGCCACCAGTATGGCATCGAATTCTCCAGTCACATCGTACATACAAAGCACATTTTGGTGATAAGCAGTGCGGGTTTCCCAATTTTTCAGCACTCCCCCTTTCACTCGCACGCCAATGATGGTGGTGAGGTTATAGCCCAGTTTATCGTGGTCTATTATGGGGGCGAATTTTATTATAATGCCCTTTTTAGTGAGCTTTTCCATGCGGTTGTGCACGGTACCAATGGATATGTCCAGTTTTTTGGCAATTTTACGGTAGGATATCCGACCGTCTTCATTAAATATGGTGATTATTTGGCGATCCAAGTCATCAATTTCTACTATATTATTAATAGAGTCTCTTTCCTTCATACAATTCCACCTTATATGAACAATGATTATATTATCGGTCTTAATATTATATATAAATATACATTTTTTATTTTTCCTTGCAAAGATTTTAAGTACCAGTTATGACACTTAGTTATATAGGTGATCATGTGGGGCCACTTAACGAAGAGACCGTAAAGATGAGATACATTGCACTGGTAAAAAAGGGCATTATTGACGATGCAGAATGTAGTTCTTACAACTCGAAGGTCGACGTTGATCCGTGTATGACTAGAAAAGTTAAGACGTTTGAAGATTATTTCGTGCCGGGAACTGTACTTTTAAGTGATAGGGCCAGTTACAAACTGCGCATTGAGTATCCCATGGAATAAACATTATCTTATTATCTAATACTTCCTTTTTAATTTTTTCATTTTTTAAACTATGGTCAGCCGGCCGGCCGGGGTAATGGAGTATTTTTCCAGGCGTGATGATTTTTTCACCAAACCCCTATCAATTAAGCCGTTTAGATGTTTGTAGGTCATTGGCCGTGATATTTCAACTAAGTTTCCAATTTCGACTGCACTTAAATCTTTTTCAGAAAGATGAGTTATGATTTTGCGGCGAGTTTTGGATAAATCCAGCTTTAAAATCGGGAGTCTAACTATTTTTTCTCCATAACAGGTAAAAATCTCGTCCACTCCTTCACGGTTGGCTACAAAATTGAGCAAGGGGCCAATACCGCCACTACCAAACGCTACTATAACTCTACCATGCTTCTGAGCTCCTTTAATTATTTCTGCAATTTTTTGACATGATTCGAATTCATCCTCACTTTCAATTACTATTTCACCACCTTTTAGGAAGGAATCCAGTTCTGTTTTTTGTTTTTTACTATCATGTAAACTTATCATGCCTTCGGGCTGGGTTTTCATAGATGCATTGAAAAGGCACCGCCCTTTAAGATTGGTTATTAGGGTCTTCATTTAAACCACCTGAAATATATATTCTCATCTTAGTATATAACTGTCTACCTTCCAAGTTACAGAAGGGGTGGGCATTTATATGTGCCTGAGTTTTACCTACCATCAACCAATAATGGGGGAATTAAAACGAGTGCATCAGAAGCGATAATAGCGGGGGAAGATCTTTCCACCCGACAGTTGAACACACAGATAAAAAAAGCACTAGCTAAAGATGAATACAGAATTACACTGGATAAACCCGGTAAATTAAATTCTATAGCGGTAGGTTTGGATTCGGGAGTGGAGATCATACTCGGGGGAGATGCTGGAGATTTTGTAGGGGCTCTTAACAACGGAGCTTTCATAGAAATAGATGGAAATACGGGTCGTTATGTCGGAGACAACATGACTTCTGGCGAAATAATAGTTCGTGGATCTGCAGAAGATGGAGTTGGATTTGGAACCTATAACGGCACCATAGTGGTTTATGGAGATGCTGGAAATGCAGTAGGTCAACTGAATAAGGGTGGAACCATTGTCATTGATGGTAATATGGGAAACCTGGCCGGACTGTACATGCTCAGTGGAGAGATCATAGTTACTGGCAATGCCGGAACCGACACGGGGGACTGGATGATTGGCGGCACTATATACGTGGCCGGAGACTTTGAAACCGGGACCAACGCCGCAGTTTATGAACTTGATAACGAAGACAAGTCTAAACTGTCCAAGATATTCCGCCAGCACAATATTAAAGCCGATGTGGACCACTTCCACAAGATAAAGCCCAAAGAATTACGACCATTCTATGGAGGTGATTAAAATGAAGCAGATTTTACTCACCAATCCCGATAATTGCGACGGGTGTAACGACTGTATAGAGGCTTGTGTTAATGTTAACGGGGAAAGTGGAATATTCCTTCACAAAATGACCGAAGGCTACCAGGCCATTCTATGCCAACAGTGCATAAACCCCTCCTGTATGAGAGGTTGCTTCCGGGATGCCATATACCGGGAAAACGACGTTGTAAAAATTAACCAGGACTCCTGTGTGGGCTGCCGACTGTGTATGCTCATGTGTCCCATTGGCAGCATCACCTACACCTCTGACCAGATCCTTAAGTGCGAACAGCAGTGCATGGAATCTGGAGACGAACCGGCCTGTGTTAAATCGTGTACAGAGGGCTGTTTGGAAATGGTAGATGTTAAAGAATTCGCCACTGGGCTGCAGAGAGGATTTGAACTGGACAATAACGTTAATAAATCGAATATTCGATCCATGTCCCCATCTCATGGACTGGCTTCAGCCACCCAGGGACTTTGTGTGTTCTGCGGGACCTGTGAAATCGTTTGCCCCACAGATGCCATAGAAATAGTGGACAACCACGCCGAAATTGATAAAATTAAGTGTATTATGTGCGGATCATGTACTGCAGCCTGTCCAGTTCTTATACCAACTGGAGCAGGTTATATATGGGACCCCCGCACCATAGCAGACATTCGCTACACTTCTAAGGCGGGTAAGTATGTGCTTCGTGGGTTTGGTACAGAAAGAAAACTTCCTAACTTGGATGACATAATAATACTTCCTGCCCAGGCATCTATAGCTCCTGTCGATAAGTACCGGGAGACATGTAACACTAAAGTAGTGTTGGGAACCCGATACGCTGAACAACCACTGGAACTCGAAACTCCAGTTTTAATTGCCGGAATGTCCTTTGGGGCACTCAGTGAAGAGTGCAAACTAGCCATGGCCAAGGGAACGTCGCTGGTAGGGTCCTGTGCCAACACTGGTGAGGGAGGAATGCTGCCCAAAGAACGCGAATACGCTGATAAACTGATGGTACAGTATTCATCGGGGCGATTCGGAGTTTCTGCCAATTACCTAAATGTGGCTGATGCTATCGAGGTTAAAATTGGTCAAGGAGCCAAACCCGGTATGGGCGGACACCTATTAGCCGAGAAGGTCAGTCCCAAGGTAGCAGAAATAAGGGGAATACCCCTGGGAACTGATGCCCTCAGTCCGGCCCGTTTCCTAGACGCTACCCAGGAGGGTGATTTAGCCAAACACATAGAACTTATCCGTGAGGTTACCGACTGGAAGCTACCTATAGTGGTCAAATTAGGGCCGGGAAGGGTTCATGAAGATGTGCAACTGGTTGCTGAAGCAGGTGCCGATGTGATTTCAGTCGACGGTATGGAAGGAGGTACTGGTGCAGCTCCCGAAGTGGTAATCGAACACACCGGAATACCCACCCTGGCCGCCCTGATGGAAGCCGTACACGGCTTAGAAGAAATAGATATGAAGGACACCGTGGACCTCATAATCACAGGAGGTATACGAAGTGGTGCCGACGTGGCTAAAGCCATGGCACTGGGTGCTGACGCAGCTTATATCGGTACCGGGGCCATGATTGCCATGGGCTGCCGGGCCTGCCGTATGTGCTACACTGGTAAATGTCCTGTGGGAGTAGCCACCCAGGACCCCATACTCTGCGAACGCTTAGAAGTGGATTTAGCTGCCATGCGGGTGGCTAACTACATTAAGTCTATGACCGAGGAAACCAAGATGTTAGCCCAGCTAGCTGGCCACAACGATATTCGAAAGTTCTCTCCAGATGATTTACGGGCACTGAACTCCGACACTGCAAAGATAACGGGGGTACGGTTAACGGGTACCTAAATTATGACTTAGAATTGAGTAAAATCAGGGGATTTATTTTTTCATTTCCCTTTTCTTTTTGAATTTAAAAATAAAAAAAATAAATGGATTTATTCGTCGTTTCGGTACAGTAAACCGATTGATCTGGTGTAGAAAAGGGCCAGGAATGGGATTACTAAAAGCGGCACCAGTATTATTCCCACCAGTAACAATCCTAAAATGTAGGATATTAGAACCGCTATGATGAACACGAAATAATTGGCTATTACCCATATAATGGCTTTTCCCCATCTTATGCTCTCGATTTTCTGCCTTAGGTCGCTAAAAGTAAACGCCGAACCAATATTTCCCATGTAAGCCATGTTGGCAATTGCCATAGGCACCGATATTGCGTATAATACTCCTAGAACCAGCATTATCAAATAAACGATGAATATTGATAGATACATGACCCAAACAACTAATCCTGCACCAAATACTGCTGAGGGGTCTGTAAGTGTAGCTGCGGTCGAAAGAGCTCCGGATAAAGCTAACAATAGCACCACGATACCGATAGGTATAGCGGCGACAATGCCGAATATTATGCCGTAGACAAAATAAACAACTATAACTTTTAAACCGCCTACAATCATATCTCCCCAGTCATCAAAATTAGGTAAATCATCCATACCTGCTATAGTAGCTTTTATGACTCTGAAAAGGTATCCATAAATAACAATTCCTGCAATTAGGGCCAATAATATTCCTAAAATTGCCATTATTGCAATAACCGCTGCATTATTCGTTAAAGCTCCCAAAATTACCAAGAGGAATAAAACTAAAAATGGCACTATGAGGATTACGCCCAGCGTCGCTACTTTACCCCAACTGGTACGGGGATATTCCAAAGATTTACAAATTATTTGATCTACATCCATTTTCATACCTCCTTAATTATTTTAATTATATGATTTCTCTATTATTTTATTTTTTTGGTTTTTAGGAGGTTTTTAAGAACGTATGGCAGTTCATGAAGTTTTAAATAAAAATGCACTGCAATTTACCGATGGAGAAGATTAATAAGAAAATAAATATTTGTTATTTTGGGGCTTCAGTTACAGCATAGGTGAAAAGGAGGGCTATGGCGCGTGATCCGAACATGGTCAAGTAGGGAGCTATCAACAAGGGCAGTATTATTATGCCTATAAATATCGAAAGACTCCAAAATCCGATTGCAAACATTGTTAGGGCTATTAACATGATCAAAACGTAGCTAATGACGTATTTTTTCCACCCGATTATTGATATGTAGTTTAGAATCTCTTTAAAATCGAATGCAGCTTTTAAATCTCCTTGATAGTAGGCCATGTTGGCCAGGGCCATGACTTCCATGAGCCCCACCATCGCCACACTAATAGTCAATACCGTGTTACCAAATATTAGGCTCCAAAGCCCCGCAAAAATAGATGCATCTAGGGCGATGTATGTAGATCCAACTAGAAAATAATAAAATAAGGATATTATCCAAACGGGGATGGAGTAAGCCACTACTACAAAAATTACTTTCAGGCCATCAATGAAGATTTCTTTCGGGTGGTCAAAATCGGGAAGATCATTTGCCCCGTATATTGTGGACTTCATTATCCGGAACAAATATCCAAAAAACAGGATAATGGGTAGGATAAATATGAATCCGGCCAGGATGACTCCTAAAAGGAGAACTTTTTCCCAGTTGGAAGAAGGATATTTAATGGAATCGTTTATAATTTCCTCTAAGTTCATTTTATGACCTTTAATTATTTTTCTATTTATTTCATTAATGAAATGTCTATCAAACCAGGAATATATACTACAGAAATAAATGGATTTTTTTTTTGAATGTGATAAAGAAAAATAAAAAAAG
>JAUYBK010000085.1 GCA_030693105.1 Methanobacteriaceae archaeon
GATCCGACTCGGTTATTCTGATGATGATCTAAAAAAGCTATTTTTAGAAGCCATAAAAAACAGAAAACCGTATTACGATGGATGCAGCCACTAATTCCTTTACATCCAAATAATAATTATGTTGATAGAATAGAATCTTGATAGAATAGACAATAATTAAGTTCAAATTTCTTTAAAATATATGCAACGAAGTAATTTGAAGGAGAGTTTTAATGACAAAATCTGGAAATGGACCAGAATATAAGTTAGAAATAGGAGATAAAATTGTTCTTCTTAACAATAAAAAGTACGAACTTTTAAAATATATCGATTTATACGGTTCCATTACCAAATCTGCCTATAAAACTGACATTCCCTACCGAAGTGCCCTTAAATATCTGGAAAATTTAGCTGAAGAAGCTGGAAATCCATTAGTATCTACTCAAAGAGGAGGTAAAGGTGGGGGTGGTGGTAGTAGACTTTCAAAAACTGGTAAACTATTTTTAAGAGAATATAAAAAAGTCAGCAGTGTTTTAGACATGCATGTTGACGTTAACGAAATTGAGAGTAAAATTTCTGAAATTGACGAAGATCATAAGATCATTATTGTTCACTTGGATGATAAAAAGGTTATCTTGCCCCTTAGAGGAGACTTTAAGGTAGGAGATGATGTTTTAATTCTAATAAGTCCAGAAGACATTTTTTTAACTTTAGAACCGCAGAAGTCCAGTGTAAGAAACATTTTTAAGGGCAAAATTACGGGACTAAATCTAAAGGATCAAATAGTACGGTTAAACGTGGATATTGGTAAAATTAATCTCTTTGCTGATGTAACCGAATATGCCCGGGAAGAAATGTCTTTAGATCTTGGAAAAGAGGTATACATTAACTTTAAAGCAGCTGCAATTGCAGTTATTAAGCTTTAATTGATTTAACTATTTTCTTCTGCATGGATGCGTTCTATGGCATCGTACTTGCCAGAGCACAGTTCAATGCATGTTCCGCATTTTATACACTTGTTGGTGTCAATAAAATGTGTTTTCTTTTTTTCGCCAGTTATAGCCCCAACCGGACATGATTTAAGGCAAAGCATGCATCCGTCACATTCTTCATCTATAACACGGTAGTTAATCAGTTCTTTACAGTGAAAAGCAGGACATATTTTTTCGTTGATGTGAGCATCGTATTCGTCACGGAAGAAATTTATGGTAGTAAGAACCGGGTTTGGAGCAGATTGACCCAACCCACATAGGGATCCAGACTTGATCCCTTTAGACAGTTCCATCAAAAGTTCAACATCACCGGGCCTGCCTTTTCCCTCGATTATTTCAGTTAAGATTTCCAGCATCTGCTTAGTTCCCAATCTACAAGGCACACATTTGCCGCAGGACTCATTCTGGGTGAATTCCAGGAAGTATCGGGCAACTTCTACCATGCAGTTGCGGTGGTCCATTACCACTAATCCACCGGAACCCATAATGGCTCCAGCCATACCCAGAGAATCGTAATCAATAATAGTGTCCAGAAAAGAAGAAGGAAAACATCCTCCAGATGGGCCTCCGATTTGAACGGCTTTAAACTTTTTTTCAAGAGCTACATCCCCACCAATATCGAATATAACTTCCCGGAGAGTGGTTCCCAGTGGTACTTCAATGAGTCCTGTATTTTTAACATCACCCCCCAGGGAAAAAGTTTTAGTTCCTTTACTACTGTCCGTACCATGTTCGGCAAAACTATGGTCGCCTTGCTGGAATATTAAAGCGGCACTAGCCATGGTTTCCACGTTGTTAATTACCGTTGGCTTTCCCCACAGCCCTGAAGTAGTGGGAAATGGTGGTCGAGTACGGGGCATTCCTCTTTTTCCTTCAATTGAAGCGATTAATGCTGTTTCCTCACCGCAAACAAAAGCTCCGGCTCCTTCATTTATTTTGATGTCGAAGTTAAAATCTGACCCAAAAATATTCTCGCCCAAAAACCCATGTTCCCTCATCTGACCCATAGCATGTTTAAGTTGCTCCAAAGCCAAAGGATATTCAGCTCGACAGTAAATGTAACCTTCTTTGGCACCTATAGCATGGGCTGCAATTAGCATGCCCTCCAAAACAGAATGAGGGTCGCTTTCCAGAAGACGGCGGTTCATAAAAGCCCCGGGATCCCCTTCATCAGCGTTACATATTAAATAGGTAGTATCTGAACCTTCGTCTAAGCACAACTGCCATTTCAACCAGGTGGGAAATCCTGCACCACCGCGGCCCCTTAAGCCTGCATTTTTCATCTGGGCAATTACTTCAGAAGGTTCCATCTTTAAGGCACGTTGGATACCACTGTATCCTCCCCGGGCCAGGTAGTGATTAATATTTTTAGGGTCTATAAACCCACAGTTACGCATTATCTTTCTAATTTGAGGTTTTAAAACCGGCAAGTCAAAGAATTCAGGAATTCCTTCTATTTTTATCCCCCCCATGGTCCCTAACGCGTACTGAGGGACAGGATCATCGCCAATAAGATACGATTCAACTAGTTCCTGGACCATTTCAAGGTTTACTTCGCCGTAAAAGATGGATGGTTTGCCTTTTTTAATAATAGTTACTATAGGTTCAGCGTAACAAAGTCCAATACATCCTACGTCGATTATTTCAGCATCTAAATTGTGTTTTTCTATTTCTTCGCTAAATGCATTGTGAACGTCCCGGGCACCTGCAGATTTACCACAAGTAGCTGAACCTACCAGTATTATGGTTTTTTTTCCTTCAAATAGGGATTCGTAGTCCTTTTGAGACTTATATACCAATTCCTGAAAATTCATTATATTACCTTTTATTGATATTGGTGGTTTGGGACTTTTTGTACTTTCTGAAAATCCTTTTCACGCCCCGCAGAGTGATTTTAGACTCTACTTCTTCATTAACCAGAGCACAGGGTGCCCGAGCACAGTTACCCACACACCCCACTGACTCTAAAGAATATTCAAGGTCAGGAGTGGTTTCACCCTCTTTAATTCCCAGATGTCTTTCCATTCCCTCGACTATTTGTGGGGCCCCCTTTACGTGACAAGTGGTCCCTTTACAGACCATGATGTGCTTCTTACCTTTGGGTGTGAATCGGAACTGAGTGTAAAATGTTGCCACCCCATATATTTCACTTTCAGGAACTCCTGTAAATATAGAAACTTCTTTCATGGTGCCATCCGACAAATAACCCTGATTGGATTGAATTTCCTGCAATATTGGAATCAAATTTGATTTTTCGCCATTATAAGCAGATAAAATTTCGTTTAAGTCTTTCTTCATCAAAATTCTCCATCTCACTGGTTATATAAAAAACCAGTGCGAGTTGCTAATTAAACATTGCAAATCCATTTAATATAATTAATGTGGAGTACTTGGATAAATTTTAGATGAGAAAAATTAATCAACCTAAAAACATAAATTTGTATAGTAATCATTAGAAAAAGGCCGGTGAAGATAAAATAAAGTCACAGGAGTTTTAAGTGATTAAAAAAATAAAAGCCATACGGGTTGCTGAAAAGGCTCAGGAAATAGATGATCTTGTGGCGATGGATGCCAAAATGGAGCTTGCTGTGAACCAGCAAGTGGTGGGGAATTTTTATTTAAGTCCCAGCGATCTGGAAGACTTTGCCCGAGGATATTTACTTGACGAAGGACTGGTTGATCCCGCCCAAATTAAGAGTATTGAGTTAGAAGATTCTATTATACAAGTAACCCTAAAAAAAAAAGATTTTCAGGTCAAAACTGGTTCTATGGCCTGTTATGACGGATGGGTGCATAAAGAAGAACCTTTACCAATGGTAGAATCATCATTTCAAGTTGATAAAAATAAAATTTTGAAGTCCTTTGACCATCTTATTGACCAGGCTAAGGTGTGGAAAAAAACCGGGGGCACCCACGTAGCCGGGCTGGTTAGTAAAAATAGTTTCATTGTTAGAGAAGATGTCAGCAGACACGTGGCCGTGGATAAAGTAATTGGTGCCGCCTATTTAGAGGGGGTAAACTTTAAAAAGAGTTTTATGGTCTGTAGCGGCCGTATTCCACCAGATAGAGTGGTTAAGCTGGTAAATGTGGGCATCCCCATCATGGTTACTAAAGCCGCCCCCACAATACAGGGGTTAAAAGTAGGAGAAGCAGCAGGTTTAACGCTCATTGGATTTCTTAGAGACGGAAGATTCAATATTTACACCCATCCCCAGCGAATTCTAGTTTAAAACAGATATAGTGACAATAAAAAAAAATATCATTCCAGTACGGTGTGCATCTTTTTAAGATCTTCCTCAGTCTTGCCCATTTCCACCATTAGTTGAGCAATGATCCCGTCCAGGAAAAGTAAAGCTGTTACCTCGAACATGGTTCCCAATGGAGATAGCGACTGATGTTTTCCGTTCATCTGACGGGTTAAATAGTTCGGCTCCGAATCGATCTTGGTGCGACCTTTTATATGCACTACTAGATCGGCCATCTTCCCCAAGGTGGAATCGACATAGGAAGTAACGGCAATTATCTTAGCGTGTCTCTTTTTCGCCATAGTAGCAGCACTTATAATAGTAATAGTTTCCCCCGACCCTGAAATAGCCAGCAGACAATCTTCACTACCTATAGCAGGGGTAGTGGTCTCGCCGACCACATAGACACTGATTCCAAGATGCATGAGGCGCATGGCAAAAGCTCTGGCAACAAGCCCCGAGCGTCCTAAGCCCATTAAAAATACGTTCTTAGAAGATCTGAGAATGTTATTCATTTCTCCGATGTTTTCAGGATCAAGTTTATCTGAAACATTCTTTACATTGTCTAAAATTTCATCAATAGCATCATTTAGAATCATCTGTTCACCAGTAGGCATATTATTCCTTTCTTATATCTGAATAGAGGTATATATTAATATTATCAAAGGCATTTGTAGTGGAGTGGTCCATAAAAAATGGCCTCACAGTTAATATGAAGATCCAAGCCAAGCTAAATTTGGTCGTTAACGAGAACAATTTTAGTTACAAACTATTTGAAACACTTAAATGTGTTTCTAAAACGTTTTCACAACGTAAAGCAGCCCGAATACTTGGAGTATCTCATGCTGTTCTAAATAGGCGTATAAGAGAAGTTGAGGACAAATTAGGATTTCTACTGGTGGAACGGACTGGTACCGGATCGGGGTTGACTAGAGATGGGATGGAGTTACTGGGTGAATACGAGAAGTTAATGGAAAGATTTCGTGAACCCGAACAGCCAGTTATATGTGGAGGTCACATTTCCACCGGTTTAATGGATAATTTATGCCGAGATTATGGTTTAGACATTTCTATCTACAGTACTGATGATGATAGTGCTATTCGCATGGCAGAGATGGGTTTAGTTGATATTTTAACTCTGGATGATCCTGTGCACGCTTTTATGCGAGATTTAAACTTTTCACCACTGGCCTACGACCACTTGGTCCTGGTGTCATCTTCAGGATTACTTCCCGAAACTATTGAAGAACTGGAGGGAAGTAATTTTGTGGAAGTTCCCCATTCAGCGCAGAGGTTGGCTTGGAACACCCTGGACAACTTGAAAATTGATTATAATATAACTGAACTTTGTATTTCCCCCCATATGGCTCTTAGAATTGTAAAAGACGGTGAAGATCTTTATAGCTTTATAAACAGAAGTCTGACACCCGGAGGGGAAATACTTGCAGATGATACACACCACCTTTTAACTTCCGTGTTATACAGTGAGAAGAGGGCTTTAAAAGATTTTTTAGATTATGTTTCCACCAGAGGTCAGATTATTGTCGATAAAATGGGGTTTGAAAGAATTTAACTAATACCCTCATTTAACTAATGCCCCTATTTAAAAGCTAAGAATATCCTTTAAATATCCGTTGTAAGTAGAAATGAATTATTGGTTCAATAATACGGGCTAAAAGAAGTCTAAACGGATTTATATTGGCATCGTAATAGTAATTTTTTTCAAAAAGTCCATTTTCTTCCCAGTAAGCATGATCCGCAGGAAATTCTGATTTTAAATTCCTAGCATTGATTTTTCAAACCCGGAAGCCAATCAGATCAGTTAAAGTAGGTGAAGGTAATTTACCAGTTTTAACTGCATTGTAAAACTTTTCTGTTTCTCTTTGGAGTTCTTTAATTGATTTTTCCCGGTAGTTAGGAGTTAAATCATCCAAATCAGCTATTCCCAATTTAGCCACCACACTAAAGCCCCAGCTCTTGGCTACTCGTTCCATGTATGTTATAACTTCATTGAACATGCCTCCGCGGTGTATGAATACCATGGCCGGTTTTTTGAAATATTTAGGGCGGTGCACCAGGTAAGCGAAGTGATCTATGAAGTTTTTCAAAAGTGAAGTTATGTGATACATATACACTGGTGAGACAAAGATAACTCCGTCAGCAGCATCCATCTGGTCTTCAATCAGGCCCCGGTCGTCTTTTAACGGGCAGTACTCCTTACCTTTCTTTACACACTGGTGGCAGCCAATGCATCTGGCCAGTGACGTTTTTTGGAGAAAAAGATATTCAAATCAATACCTTCCTTGTCTTTAAGCCTTTTCTCAATTAACTGGGTTAGTTTATAACTATTTCCCTTCCGGGGGCTGCCCATAATAACCAGTATCCTCATTACCATCAAGTTCACCTTTAAATCCAAGTCTGATTTTAACATTGGTACGTGCTTTTATTTCTAATCAACCCATGATTAATTTTAAATATCCTGAAAATAAACATATCTATGGTGATTGATCTGAAAGTTAATAGGGATTTACTGGCCGTTGGCCATACGGCCTTTGATTACATCATACAAGTGAAAGAATTCCCCCATACTAACTCTTCAACATCTATAGAAGGTATGAAAACATTTTATGGCGGAGCAGCCGCTAACGTGGCTACTGTGGCATCCAAGCTTGGCCTTAAAGCTTCTCTTGTTTCTGCAGTAGGCGGAGATTACGTTGGTTCAGAGTACGAAGCACAAATGAGAGATATGGGCATTGACACCCGCAGTATGATACTCATCAGCGAGGATAAAACCCCCACTGCATTTGTTCTTACCGATTCTAACCAGGACCAGATCAGCTACTTCTATTGGGGTGCAGCCAAACACTTTAAAGAATCAGCCCCCCCATTAGATGCCATTAAAAACGTTAAGGCAGTGCATCTTGCCACTGGCGACCCTAAATTTAACTGGAAGTGTGGTGAAGTAGCCCACCAGGAGAAAAAACTAATTTCTTTCGATCCCGGACAAGATCTACACATGTACACCGCCGACGAGTTAAAAAGTGTGCTCCAGATCTGCGATATCCTGTTTGGTAACCATCACGAGATAGACCGAATTTTGAAGACTTTAAAGATGGACATGGGCCAATTAAGAGATTTTGGGCCCAAAATAGTAGTAAAAACTCGTGGAAAAGACGGTAGTACCATATATGCTGAAGAAAAAATCCAAATAGATGCCGTCTTACGAAATCCTTACGATCCCACCGGGGCGGGTGATTCCTATCGAGCTGGATTTTTAAAAGCTTACTTGGCAGGTAACTCCCTGGAAAAATCCGGAAAGTTTGCATCAGCTGTGGCTTCATTCATCGTGGAGGCACAAGGCTGTCAGACCAACATTCCCCGCCCTGAAATGGTTAAAAGTAGAATGGAAGAGCAGTGGGGTATCAATAAAAATTTAAAAATATAAATTCAGGATCGACATAATTTTTTAAAAATTTTTACAGTCCTATACAACAAGTTAAAAAATTAAACCATACCTATTTTTAAGGTAAACATAAAATCACATTAGGATTGTACAAATTCCACTTTGAATAATGCTGTTTGCTATTATAAAACTCTTGTTTCAACTAAGTTTACAGCTTAAAATCACACATGGTGAATCTATGACACAAATGGACGATGCAAAGAAAGGCATAATAACGGAAGAGATAAAAGCAGTCGCAGAAAATGAAAATGTTGACGCAGAATTCATCAGAAGATCCGTGGCCCAGGGGACCATAGCCATCCCCAGTAACAAAGGAAGGGAAGTAAAAGCCGTGGGTATTGGAGCCGGACTCCGGACAAAAGTTAACGCTACTATTGGGACCTCCACTGATATATGTGACTTTGATATGGAAGAAGAAAAGGCCAGAGTTGCCATAGCCAATAACGCTGATACTTTAATGGAACTTTCCGTAGGGGGCGACCTGGACGAGATCAGAAGAAGAATTCTGAAATTATCCGACATTCCGGTGGGAAGTGTGCCGGTGTATCAGGCCGCCATTGAGACCATACGGGAGAAAGGTGCGGCCATATATATGGACGAAGACATCATGTTCCAATCCATAGAGAAGCAAGCTAAAGACGGTATCGACTTCATGGCAATTCACTGCAGTGTTAACATGGAAACCCTAAAACGTCTCAAAAGACAGGGACGGCAGGGTGGACTGGTAAGCCGTGGTGGAGCTTTAGTTTCTGCATGGATAGTGGAAAACGAAGCGGAAAACCCATTATACAAAAATTTTGATTACATATTGGAGATTGCCAAAGAGTACGACTTCGTGATGTCCATGGCTAACGCCATGCGCGCCGGAGCTATTGCCGATGCCACTGACCGTGCCGGAGTTCAGGAACTAATCATCCTTGGTGAATTAGTTGACCGGGCTCGAGAAGCTGGAGTGCAGACCATTGTAGAAGGTCCGGGCCACATACCCTTGAACGAAATCCAGGCCAATGTAACCATCCAGAAAAAACTCTGCCGAGACGCCCCATTCTATATGCTGGGACCAATTGTGACGGACATAGCACCGGCATACGACCACATAGTCTCATCCATAGGTGCCTCTCAGTCAGCAGCTGCTGGAGCAGACTTCATATGCTACGTTACACCAGCAGAACACTTGGCACTCCCCGGACCAGAAGATGTTAAAATGGGCGTTATAGCCAGCCGGATCGGAGCCTACGTCGGCGACATGGCCAAGGGGATACACCACGGTGAAAAGGACCTCATTATGGCCAACGCCCGTAAGAAACTTAAC
>JAUYBK010000110.1 GCA_030693105.1 Methanobacteriaceae archaeon
TATCCCATCAGCGGAACATCAGCTGTGGATTTCATTAAAAAAAGAGATTACGATGTAGTTGTTGTGGCAGGAGTGCCCCATGCACTACCTATAGAATATATAAAAGCTGAAACCGTGGCGGTGACAGACGGGCCGCGGTTGGTGGAACCTCTTAAAAAATTGGGATATTGTTGGGTAGTTACCGAACTGGACGCCCATTCTAAAACACTGGGGACTGAAAAAATCGTTCCTTCTGACTTTGGAAATGCCTTAAGAGACCTATTAATCAGATAAATCTTTATAAATCCACTTAAATTTTTATATAGTTTAGTTTTTATACTATAGCCAAAGATTACAGGAATTTTTCACTAAATTAAAGGTGATAACATGACCAAAACCGTTGGAATGATACTCTGCGGAGGTTTCGGGAAGCGCCTGAGGCCCCTCACCGAGAGGGTCCCTAAGCCCCTCATTGAAATCAAGGACGACTACACTATCCTTGACAAACAACTTTTTGACTTTAAAAACGCCGGCGTGGAACAAGTGTTTCTCTTGACAGGTTTCTTGAGTGATAAGATCCAGGAAAGATACGGAGACAATTACTTGGGAGTTAAAGTAGAATATGTAGAAGAAGACGAACCTCTAGGTACTCTTAACGCGATTAAACTGGGAATTAATGCTGTTGGCCCAGGAAAACAGTGTGTAATTCGTAATGGAGATGTTGTAGCTGATTTAAACATTAAAAAAATGATAGAACAGGGCGAAAAATCTGATTACCCTCTTTCGCTTTTTATTACCCAAATGGTCTCACCCTATGGTATCGTGGAGATCAGCGGAGATCGGCTAGTCTCCTTCAAGGAAAAACCCGTCCTGGACTATTACATCAATGGTGGAGTTTATTTCACTAAAGGAAAGATATACTTTGGGGACTTTGACATTGGAGACATTGAAAAGACGGTGTTTCCCATGTACGCCAAGGAAAATAAGTTAGGTTATTACAAAGAAGACGGACTGTTCTGGATGGCTATAGACACCTCCAAGGAACTGGAAGAAATTCGAAAGGAGTACCAGAACCGTGAAGATAAACCCTGGGGATACGAAAAGATACTGATCAACACGGAAAAGTACCTGACCAAGGAACTTTTCATCCGAGAAGGTTATCAGACCTCCTATCACCATCATCCCCAAAAGGACGAGACCATGTACATCCTCAGTGGAGCGGGTTACATTGAATTCGAGGACCGTAAGGAATATTTCGAGAAAAACGACACCGTAAGGATCAAGCCATTGGAAAACCACACCATAGTGGCCATGGAAAATACGACTCTACACGAAATATCCACCCCACACCCCGACGACACCGTGCGAGTGAAGGACTACTACCAGGTGCGTTAAATAGGGTTAGGAATCAACTTAACGAAACCAAATGATTACTATCATAGACTATGGCAGTGGAAATCTTAAGAGCATCAGTAATGGTTTTTCCCGCATCGGAGCTGAAGTCCTGATTTCTCGAGAGAAAAGAGATCTTAAGGAAGCTGAAGCCCTGATACTGCCCGGTGTTGGCGTTTTTGGTGCAGCAATGACCCACCTGGAAGAATATGAGGACCTGATCCACAACCACGTTGATGATGGTAAGCCCTTTCTGGGTGTTTGTCTGGGCCTGCAAGTTCTTTTTACTTCCAGCCAGGAAAGCCCAAATTTCATGGGGTTAGACATATTTAAAGGCGAAGTGGTCCGTTTTCCGCCAGAAATCCGGGATAAAGGACTGAAAATTCCCCACATGGGCTGGAACAACCTTCAAATAAATAAAAATTGTCCTATTTTAGAAGGAGTCGGGCAGAATTACATGTATTTTGTACATTCGTTCTATGTGAAACCTAAAAACGACCGCCTAGTAGCGGCCAGAGTTGATTACGGAGTTGAAGTACCAGCCGTGGTGTGCCAGGACAACGTCTTTGCCACCCAGTTCCACCCCGAGAAAAGTGGAGAAGTGGGGCTGGAAATTCTTAGAAACTTCCTTAAAATTATTTCTTAAAGTTTTATTTTAATTATAATAAAAATATAAATAATAGTAATACAATAAAATAGGTGGCGTGAGATTGGACATCGAAGGATTTACCAGGCAGGCCCTGGAAGAAAGTGACGAAAAAAAAGTTCAGGAAGACCTTCAACAGAAAATTCTTGAATATAAAGACATAAGCCCCCAAAAAGCATCGGAAATGGCCCTGGCAGTTATCGAAGAGGTGCAAAATACTCTCCAAATTGCAGAACACCCTGACCAATACCTCCAAGAGCTAATTGGATATCCCAAATCAGGGGTGGCTATGGGTAAAATGGGGGTGGGATCCCGTGGAGAAGGAGACTTCTTCGTGCACCGTAGGATCGCTGATATCGTTAAAAGCACCCACACCAACGCTCTTATAAATCCCACCGCCCAGGACGACGGAGGAGTAGTACAGTGCCACGTCGATTCAGAAGAGTTATACATCACCACCGCGGTGGACGGCATCCACTCCCGGCTAAGTGAATACCCATTTTTAGGCGGTTTTCACGTTGCCCGGGCTGCAATGAGAGACGTGTGTGTTATGGGAGCAGACCCCGTGGCCCTCCTAAGTGACCTGCACTTGGCCGATGACGGAGACGTTGGAAAGCTATTTGACTACACTGCCGGGGTTTGTGCAGTTTCAGAACTAACCGGTGTGCCCCTGGTGGCTGGCAGTACTCTTCGGGTGGGTGGAGACATGGTCCTGGGTGACCGTCTGGTCAGCGCCGTGGGCGCCGTCGGAATATCATCCCACCCCCCTACTGCCCGAAAAGAAGCACAAGCTGGAGACATAATCCTCCTGACAGAAGGCAGTGGCGGAGGAACCATCACCACCACCGCCCTATATCACGGACTCTTCGATGTGGTGTGGGAAACCATGGACATAAGTTTCATTCAAGCATCCGAAGCCATATCAAAGGCCGGGTTACTCCCAAAAATCCACGCCATGACGGATGTCACCAACGGTGGCTTAAGGGGAGATGCTCACGAAATATCACAGACCACCGGGTTGGGACTTAAGTTCCACGAGGATAAGATAAGAGAACTAGTCAATCCTAACGTGCTGGAAATGCTTGAAAACTTGGACATTGATCCGTTAGGCGTTTCAGTGGATTCATTAATGATAATAGCCTCGGAAGAGGTAGCTCAGGAAGTGGAAGAGGTAGTAAGAAAAGCTGGTGTTAAAATCAGTCGGATCGGAGAAGTAGACAGTACAGGAATTCCCAGAATGATAACTAGTGATGGTGAAGTGGAACTTAGACCTCTCTTCCGCGAAGCAGCCTACACCAAAATAAAAAAGATGGTGGGAGACGTGCCACCCGAAGACTTCCAGAAAATGAAAGAAGCCGTGGAAAAAGCTGCTTTAGAGGCCATTGAGAAAAAAGATAAAATAGTGAAAATGGTTAGAAAAAAATAAAGAGGAATTTTCATGGACCAGAAGGGTTTTATTTTTACGTTTGATGCCGTGTTAGCACTCATTCCTCTTTTTCTGGTAATAGCCCTGGTAAGTAGCCTTCAAGTGCCATTCGAACCCACTCCCAAATGGTAATTTCGCAAAATGCCCACGATTATCTGGACATTTTAGCTTCAAGTCAGGTTAAAGATCGCAGTGTTATGGAAAGTATGGTGCAGGTCTTAAATATCAACCACAACAATGATACGGGAGTGGAAGAGGCCCGAGAAATATTAAAACCAGTAATGGATAACCTAATGGTTGGTACAAGCTACCAGTTAATGGAAACTTCCCAGCTAAACGGGACCATTATTATCTCCCAAGGAGACTTGAAATCTTCATCCCGCGTGGCAACCACCACCCGAAATTGGGGAAACTACACGTTCATCCTA
>JAUYBK010000111.1 GCA_030693105.1 Methanobacteriaceae archaeon
CACACCAAGATGCTCACTCCCCAAAAAATAGAAGATCTGGTTGAAAAATTAATATCTGGTAAAATAACTCACCAGGAAGTTCATCAGGATAAAGGGCACGGTGCGTGGGTGGTAGAACCAATCGAAACCTTTGAATCTTTAGTTGCCACGGGCCCCCAGAGAAAATTACTCCAGAAGACCCCCTTTAAAGTTCACAAAGCGGCTCCGGCCGGTGATGTTATGATGGCCGGGCCAGCAGGACTTATCAAATCTGTACTATCAAAAAATAAGTCGAAAATGGAGATATAGATGATCATAGACCCCCACGTTCACAGTAACTACTCCGGAGATTCCACAGCCAAGGTAAGTGATATCATCAAATACTCCCGCCAGATTGGTCTGGATGCGGTGGCCATTGCCGACCATGACAACATGAAGGGGTCTAAAGAAGCTTTAGATAGGTTCAAGGGCCTCGATGATCTGGTTATAATTCCTGCCATGGAAATCACCACCAGCAAAGGTCATATTGTGGCCTTGGGAATAAAAGAAGAGGTTCCCCCTGACCTGGATCCGGTTGAAACCGTGGAGATCATTCGAGATCAGGGAGGAATTGCCATAGCCCCCCACCCCTTTGTACGCTACCGTGATGGTCTTTTCAGCCGCCTTAGCAGTCTGGACGTAGATGCCATGGAAACCCTGAACTCCCGATACATAATTGGCTACTCCAACTGGAGGGCCAAAAAAATGGCTGAAGAAAATAACATACCCAAAATTGGTGCCAGTGACGCCCATTTTTTAGAGGCCATAGGGAGTTGTGTAACTGACGTAGAGGCTGATTTTGACGTGGAAAGTATTCTGGAGGGCATACTGGCTGGTAAGACTAATGTCTTTGGAGACCGCACTCCGCTCCCCCTGATAATCAAAGAAGTAATAAACAAGAAGATAAAACGGATTTAATTTAGGAAAAACAAGTATTTTTGACCATTTTTTAGCCGGATAGAACCATGATAGTAGAATTCATTCAGGAGAACTTTCTTTACCTTCACCCGGGTTACACTTTACTTAACACCATTGTATTTGGTATTATACTGGGCCTGGCCATACTGGCCATCATCCATATGTTTCAATGGCTTAAAAAAGACCCTGGCGAGTTATTCCTATCCATCATACCTTTCATATTCTTTGGTTCCAGTGCCCGGGCTCTGGTAGATAATGGCCTGTACCCGTTAACGCTTTTTCTGGTCACGCCAGGGTTATACGTCCTCACTAGCCTGTATACTATATTTGCACTTATATTTTCAATATATCTGGAAAAAAAGAAGGGTTGGGACTATCGCTACACTATGTTCACTATGGGGGCCTTAATCTGCGTTCCCAATATACTGAGTATGGAGCACATTAATTTAATTCCATTTTTCCAAGTATTAGGATCCTGGGCCCTGATATCCGCACCTTTTGTCATACTGCGCAATAAATGGTGGCTATTAAAGGATAAAGTCAACCTGGGCATCCTCATGGCTCACCTTTTAGATGCCAGCTCAACCTTCATTGCCGTGGACTTCTACGGCTACGGAGAACAGCATGTGTTGCCCAACACTCTAACCCAACTGGTCAATACTGCTGCGGTGATGTTCCCCCTCAAGATCACAATAATATTAGCTGCATTGTATATCATAGATACCAACGTGAAGGATAACATTACCAGAAACATGCTTAAACTGGCCATATTTATATTAGGACTAGCTCCCGGGCTTCGAAACTTCCTGAGCCTGGGCATGGGGACCTGAGTTTAGAACCTGGGAACTCAACCATTCACCAATTTATTTATGAAACCGCCTACATAACATAATAATACTATTTAGATAATTGAGGTCTTCCCATGTACATGGAGAGTGTAATAAAAAAGATGAGGCTACCAGAGCGGGTGCGGATATTCGACACTACCCTCCGCGATGGTGAACAGACTCCAGGGGTAGCCATAACTCCAAAAGAAAAGATAAGAATAGCCAAAAGGCTTGATTTGCTGGGAGTGGATACTATAGAAGTTGGTTTCCCAGCTTCTTCACCGGGAGAACAGCAGGCCGCCCGTGAAATAAAGAGCCTGAACTTGAATGCTCAAGTTTGTGGTTTAGCCCGAGTTCTGCGCGAAGACCTGGACGCTGCTATCGACAGTGATGTGGACTACATCCACACTTTTATCGGAACTTCAACCCTTCACCGCGAGTACAAACTGAAAATGACCAAAGAAGACGTTCTTCAAAAGGCAGTGGAAGCAGTGGAGTACATTAAGGACCAAGGAATCATAGCTGAGTTCTCAGCCGAAGACGCAACTCGCACTGAATTTGATTATCTTAAAGAGATTTACAGGGCAGTAGAATCTGCTGGTGTTGATTATATCAACGTACCGGATACAGTAGGGGTGTTGGTCCCTTCATCCATGAATTACTTGATTGGACAGCTCAAAAATGAACTTTCGGTACCACTCAGCGTCCACTGTCATGACGACTTTGGGCTGGCGGTAGCCAACTCTCTGGCAGCAGTAGAAGCCGGTGCAGAACAGGTACACGTTACCATTAATGGAATGGGTGAAAGAGCAGGAAATACTTCCCTTGAAGAAGTGGTAATGGCACTATTGACTAATTACGATGTAAAACTAAATATAAATACTAAACTACTGGTTGGAACTTCTCAGATGGTCTCCCGTATTACTGGGGTGAAAATGCCGCCTAATAAGGCCATTGTAGGTGAAAACGCCTTTGCCCACGAAGCTGGGATTCACGTACACGGAGTTCTGGCCAAGGCTGAAACCTACGAACCACTCCAACCAGAGATAGTTGGCCACACCCGAAGAATAGTTATTGGAAAACATACCGGAGCCAAGGCGTTATGGTCAAAACTGGATGACTATGGTATTGAGATGAATGAAGACCAGTTTTGCCAGGTCTTTGACCAGGTCAAAAAACTGGGTGATAAAGGTAAAATGGTCACTGATGCGGACCTAAAAGCACTGGCAGAAACAGTTCTGGGAAGGGCTCAAAAAGAAACTGTCAAGTTGGAAGGACTCTCTGTACTCACCGGGGACAATGTTCTCCCCACGGCAACTATAAAACTCAACATAGATGGGGAAGTTAAAACTGCTGCCAAAACCGGGGTTGGACCGGTTGACGCTGCTATAAATGCCATACAAAGTTTAGTTGGCGACACGCGAGATATAGAACTTAAAGAATACAACATTGAGGCCATAACTGGTGGAACTGACGCATTGGCCGAGGTTTTCGTAATCATGGTAGATCAAGAAGGTAATCAGGCTACTGGTCGTTCCACAGTAGAAGACGTTGTCATGGCCAGTGTAGAGGCCGTATTGGATGCAATTAACAAAATATTAATGGAAAAATAAATCTAGCCTTAAAGAGATTTACCGGACAAAAAAAGGTGATTAAACTTTTTTATATAAAAAATGAGATTAATAAAATGACAATAAAAAGATATGGGGGCATGATCAAGTGAGTATTGCTAATATTCTGGTAGTTGAGGATGAAAGAATCACTGCTGAAGATATTAAGGTTGGTCTGGAGTTTGCAGGTTATAAAGTACCTGCTATTTGTGCTTCTGGAGAAGCAGTCCATAAAGCAGGTAAACTCCAACCAGACTTGGTTTTGATGGACATAAAACTGGAAGGAAAAATGGATGGTATAGAAGCTGCCGGTGAGATAAGACGGCTTTACGATATACCAGTAATCTATTTGACGGCCTACAGTGACCAAAGAACCATAGAAAGGGCCAAAAAAACCGAACCTTCCGGGTTCCTAGTTAAAGGACAGGGGATAATTAACAAACCCTTTGAAGAAAGTGAACTTCACGCTGCTATTGAAATAACCTTGTACCGGGACCAGATGGAAAAAGAACATGAACAGCTATGTTCAGCCATGCTTCGAAATGTTAGCGAGGCCGTAATATACACTGATGCTTCTAACAAGGTTAAGTTCATGAATGCTACTGCAGAGGGCATCACTGGGTGGTCTAAAGAAGATGCAGTGGGTAAAGTTATAGATGAAGTATTCTTGGAGTTTAAATCCGTTAGTCAGGAAATGGATCTGGAAGATGCTCTACAGGAAGGCAAATCCACTTCTTACCAGCCTCTCTCTGGTTCTCCAGTTTTACTGGAAGGAAAAGTGTCACCCTTAAAAGATGGTAAAGGGAATTTCAGCGGATTGTTAATTATTTTCAGAACTAAAGGAAGTCAAACTTAGGTTTCTTAGTAGAGTTTAAACAGGCTAATTTAAATTGATCTGGTAATAGGTAATGGGGGATGAAAATGGCGGCCGTGCGAATTTTGGTAGTTGAAGATGAGAGAATCACTGGAGAAGACATAAAAAGAGGTCTTAAAAAGGCAGGATATAACGTTCCAGCCATAGTGGTATCTGGAGAAGACGCAGTTCAGAAAGCAGAGAAGTTCCAACCGGATCTGGTTATTATGGACATTAAGCTCGACGGAGAAATGGATGGAATAGAAGCGGCAGAGAAAATAAAGTCCAAACTTGACATTCCGGTAATCTATTTAACTGCCTACTCTGATGAAACTACCCTTCAACGTGCTAAAGTCACTCAACCATCGGGTTTTATTCTTAAAGAGCCCTTTGGATTTTTACACAAACCTTTCGAGGACCGTGAACTCCACACTGCTATTGATATTACTCTTAACAATCATAAGTTAGAAAAACGGTTTAAAAGTCAGAATAAGTGGCTTCAGACCATGTTAAGCAGTATAAGTGATCCAGTTATTTCTACAGATTCTAAAGGCAAAATTAATTTTATGAACACGCCCGCTGAAGATATAACTGGATTTAAAGATAAAGATGTCTTGGAAATGGATATAACAGATATATTTGCAGATTTAAAAAATTTGGAAGATTTTGAAAACGAATTTAAAATGCAAATGCCCCGCGATCTAGTGCTAAAGATCAAAAAAGGGGCTCAAATCAAGGTCGATGGAAGTGTGAACCCGGTTCTAGGTTTGGATGATAAGCTAGAGGGATACACAGTTATATTCCGTCCTAAACCCTCCTAAAGTTTAAAAATTAGTTTCAATCTTCATCATATGAAATGAACATAATTAAGTTAAAAACCACGCCTAAACATTCAATAGAAAATAATGGGAATTTAACGCAAAATATATATAATAATGACTAACAGTATCACCATCAGTATCATTGGAGGTTAAGTGATGTCAGAGGACAATATAGTGTACATTGGAAACAAGCCGGTAATGAATTATGTCTTAGCGGTAGTGACTCAGATGAACAGTGGTGCTTCTGAAGTTATTCTTAAGGCAAGAGGAAGAGCTATCAGTAGAGCAGTAGACGTTGCTGAGATCGTTAGAAACCGGTTTATCACCGACGCTAAAATAGGAAACATAGATATAAGCACTGAGGAGATCATGAGTAACGAGGGTTCTTCTACAAACGTATCAGCCATAGAAATATCTTTATCTAAGGAATAAACAGCAAAAATCTTACGAAACCTCCGGGGTTTCATTTTTTTATTTTAATTTAGTATGAATGCCATTTATTATATTATAAAAAGAAAATAATTGCTAAGTCGCTGCATGCGACTTAAGCAGTTTTTAGGAACTTTATTTAATTCTGTTTCTTTTTCTTACCTCTTACTGATCTTAACACCACTAAAAGCGCAATTATTACAATTACTGCCCCTCCAATATAATAAACAAATATGGAGGTGGGTCCGCTTTGTTTATCGTTTTTCAAGGCGTAGAGGTAGCCGTCATTTCCACCAATGTAGATCATATTGCCAAAAGTGACTGGAGATGATTGGAAAGGAGCGTTCATAACGTAGTAGCCGGGGTTATATTTCCATTCTTCGTTTCCAGTGTATTTGTTAATGACATAAACAGATCCATCATCGGATCCAAATGTTATGTTGTTTTTAATTAGGGCAGGTGTTGATTTAACGGCCCCGCCAGTATTATAGGTCCATTTTTCAGTCCCATTGCGAGTGTCAAGGCAAGCAACCTTGCTGTTGTCAGCTCCAATGAAGAGACTGTTATCGTTGGTGTCGATAGTGGGGGAAGATTTAACTGTTTTTCCCATTTCGTAGTTCCATTTTAATGCCCCATCGTTGAGGTTTAAAGCGTATACTTTGCCGTCGTTGGATCCGATGTAGAGTAAGTCGTTTGCAATTGCTGGTGAGGATTGTACTTTGTCTCCAGTGGTGTATTCCCACTTTTTAGCACCGGTCTTAGCGTCCAGGGCGTATACTTTGCCGTCGTCAGACCCAAAGTAGACGGTTCCATTATTAACTAAGGGGGATGATTTAATGGCGTTTCCTGTTTCAAATTCCCAGAGCTTCAATCCGTTTTTACTGACTGCGTATAAACGTCCGTCGTTGGACCCGACGTAAATGTTGTCGCCATCCGCCACGGGGGAAGATTCAATGGAATTACCCGTTTTGTATTTCCATTTAACTTCTCCATTTTTGGTGTCTTGGGCATAAAGGTATCCATCAGTAGAACCAGTGTATAATGTCTCGTTTACTATGGATGGTGAAGATATAACAGGTCCTTCTGTCTTATAAATCCATAATTGAGTCCCTTCTTCAAGGTTCACTGCATAAATGTACCCGTCCATGGAACCAAAGTATATAACTTTGTTCAAGATGGCCGGAGATGATTTTATGGCACCATTGGCACCAAAGTACCATGAAGTAGGTGAAAAATCGGCCGGTTGCTCTAAATATCCTGTGTGTTGGGCGTTCTGGTGAAATATGGGCCAGTCCGTAGCTGCAACAGGGGCAAATGATAGGGGTGCTGCTACGAGGCACATTGTCAGAAATCCTATGAGAATCTTTTTATTTTCAATCATATTCAATCACCTTGGTCTTACTTTCATTTAAATATCCCGATTAAACCGGGTTACGCCCAGTACAAAGAACAGCAGGGTGAAACCCAGAAGAACAGCTATAGATATCCATATATCTCCGATTCCTGCTCCTTTTAACATAACTCCTCTTAATGCGTTGTTAGCATATGTTAAGGGTACAAGGTAGGCTATTTTTTGGAATATCCAGGGCATGGTTTCCAGAGGATAGAATACTCCTGATATGAACATCATGGGCATGGTGAAGGGCATCACCATCTGGATGTAGTCTTCCTGGGTACCGACCCTGGCGGAAATCATTATCCCAAAACCTACAAAGCACAACGCTGTGAGCACCAATAACAGAATGGTAAGTGCCATGCTTCCGTTTATTGTAACTCCAAACAGTAATATGGCTGCAACGATCAATACCATAGCAGTTGCAATTTGTATGGTTAGTCTTGATATTATTTTACCGCCTACTACGGTAGCAACGCTGGTAGGAGTCATGAACAGCCGGGCAAGTTCTCCTCGTTCTCGTTCGCCTGCCAGTGACTCTCCCATGCCCATCATGGCACCCATCATAATAGTCATGGCCAGCACCGCAGGTACTAAGAAGTCGATGTATTTGATGTCCCCGTAGATTTTGTTGATCTGGAAGTTGATGGAATTCATTATGTTCTGGAAGTTTATCCCAGCCAGTGGAGATGAAGTTTGAACTCCCTGTGATTGAACCTGAACAGAATTGGACTGTCCTCCCATGGCTTCCAGTTTTTGCATTCCTATTTGTGCAGATATTTGGCTGAAAAGGGCCTGTGTGACAGGTACCAGGGCTTGTGTGGCCATTTGATCCGATGAATCAACATAAACCACCACGG
>JAUYBK010000101.1 GCA_030693105.1 Methanobacteriaceae archaeon
ATGATGGAACTTTTGAGTACATTCCCCTATCTGAGAAGGATTTGCGATCCCGGGAAACCCGGAATTTCCAGGATCTTAAAGGCCGCCGGGGAGTGCCTTTATCAGACTACCTACCCGTTAGAATAATTAAACGGAAGGTGCACTACGATCCTGACTTTGAAAGTTTCACCTATGTTGACCAGGGCCTCAAGGCAAAATACTTAAAAAAACTGGTTAAAGGGGATTATCTGGTTTTTTACGTAGGTTTAACGCCTTATGGGGATGAAACCGAATTTATTTCCCCTGAAACAAAAAGGGATGCCCTGTATCTAATTGGCTATTTTCTGGTAGAGGAGATTATTGATCTTAAAAAATTAGATCAACTTCAGAACAAGGAAATTAGGCAAAAATACTCCACCAATTCCCACCTGAAACGCTCCGAAAGTGGTAAAGAAATGGTGCTGATTGTGGGTGATGAAAAGAGAAGTAAGTTACTGGACACGGCCCGGCCCCTTAGTAGCCCTAAACTGGATAAAAGAGGAAGATTCTATCACGCCGTTTCACCCGAGATGGAACGTCTTTTAGGAATAAAAGGTTCCGTTCAGCGTAGTATTCCGCCTAGATTTATTGAGAGTCCTAGGAATCTGGAGAACTTGATGGAAATATTAACCAGTAGGGAGTAGAGGTTTTTTTTAAAATAAATGTATTTCAAGTGGTTTTGATCTTAAAAACGACAGCTTCGCTGTCCTGTTTTTTCAAAGTATTGTTGATGGTACTCTTCGGCCTTCCAGAATGTCGTTGTCGGTTCGATGGCTGTTACTATATCTCGGGGGTAGGTTCCTGATTCTTTCATCTTTTTTTTACTATCTTCCGCCTGGATTTTTTGCTTCTCGTCGTGGTAAAATATCACGGAACGATACTGAACTCCAATATCTGGACCCTGCCGGTTTAAGGTGGTTGGGTCGTGGATCTTCCAAAAAATGTCTAATAGCTGGTTATAGGACACCTTTTTGGGGTCAAAAACCACTTCTACTACTTCGCTGTGACCGGTTCTGCCGGAGCACACGTCCTGGTAGGTGGGGTTTTTTAACTTACCTCCTGCATAACCTACTGCAGTGGATACCACGCCTTCAACTTCTCGAAATGCAGCCTCAACAGCCCAAAAGCAACCAGCACCAAAGGTAGATCTTTTCAGATTGTTTTTGTTCAACTCATATCCCTCCTTTTAATTATATAGTAAAAGGCGATAAATTATTTGTCTTACCATGGTCAATAGAAATTATGTACTTCTCTGGTGAGTCTTTTGTCTATTTCTAATAAAAACTACGCCCTTTTAGTGGCGGTAATGGCTGCTTTCCTGACACCCTTTGTGGGTTCGTCCATAAACATAGCTTTACCTCCCATTGGGATGGAGTTCGGTGCTGATGCTGTTCTTTTAGGATGGATAAATACTATCTACCTACTAACTCTGGCGGTGTTTCTGATTCCTCTGGGAAGAATAGCAGATATTCATGGTAGGAAGCGGATTTTCACCTATGGAATAATACTATTCACCATATCATCATTGTTAGCAGCGTTTTCCTCTTCTTTAGAGATGTTAATGGTTCTCCGGGTCTTACAGGGAGCCAGCAGCGCCATGATATTTGGCAATCTGTTTGCCATCATCGCCTCTCTTTTCCCGGATGGGGAGCGAGGAAAAGCCCTGGGAATAACGGTAACTGGTGCGTTTATGGGGCTGTTTTTAGGACCGGTCCTGGGAGGGATTTTAACACAGTATCTGGGTTGGAGAAGTATCTTCTTTTTCAATGTACCCCTGGGAATCCTGACTACCCTGGCCGTATTTCGTTTAAAGGGGGAATGGGCCGAGGGCAGTGGGGAAAAGTTCGACCTGGTTGGATCGGTAGTTTTAGGAGGGTCGTTAACGGTTCTGATCTACGGACTAGCCCAGCTACCTGAAAATTTTGGTTACTACTTGATTCTAATGGGCCTGATAGGTTTAGGGACCTTTTTCTATATGGAAGGTCGCATAAAAAGCCCGGTTTTGGATGTGAAAATATTCAAAAACCGAAGTTTCACCCTGCACAACCTGGCGGCCTTCATAAGTTACAGTGCTGGAGTACCAATTGTTTTCCTTTTAAGCTTATATTTACAGTTCGTTAAAGGGATGGGTCCCCAGAGCGCTGGTCTCATTTTAGCAGTGCAACCAGTGATGATGGCCATTTTCTCACCCCTGGCTGGTATGTTATCCGACAAGATTGAACCTTATAGGGTGGCTGGCCTGGGAATGGGGTTGACTACCCTGGGACTGGCGGGGTTGACCTTTTTGGGTGAAGATACCAATTTGGGGTTGGTGGTAGTTTGTCTGGTGGCACTGGGAATGGGATTCGCCCTATTTTCATCTCCTAATACCAACGTTATCATGGGCAGCGTAGAATCCCGGTTATATGGGGCGGCTTCGGCTACGCTATCCTCCATACGGGTATTGGGGCAGATGTCCGGTATGGCCGTGGCTATATTGGTCCTGAATATAGTAATGGGGAGTGCCATAATCTCTCCGGAGAATTACTCGTCCTTTATTTACAGCAGCCAATTATCCTTTGCCCTATTTGCCGGCACCGCATTTATAGGGATGATATTATCATTAAGTGGAAAAAAATCCGTAGATGATTTATTTAAGAAACTCCTTTTTTGTGAGTAAAAAATTTTAGACGGAATTAACATAAGAGAACACATGTTAAACAAGAAAGTAGCCACCATCCTAAACTTAGTAGCCGATTATCTGGAGATGGACGGCATTGACTTTCGCAGCAAAGCCTACCGTCGTGCAGCACATACGGTGGAGTTTTTCTCCCGACCCATAGAAGATGTAAAAGAAGAAGGGGGTTTGGAGAAACTTCCCGGGATCGGTAAGGTTATATCCCTTAAAATAGGTGAAATAATAGAAACAGGCGCTTTAGAGTATTTAGAAGAACTTAAAACGCAGTATCCTGTTGATTTTGAGGGACTACTGGCGGTGGAGGGTGTAGGACCTAAAACCATAAAACTACTCTACCAAGAATTAGGAGTTAAAAATCGGGAAGAGTTGGAAAAAGAGGCCAAACGACACCACATCCACCGGATAAAGGGTATGGGAGTTAAAACTGAGAAGAAGATACTCCAAAATTTGGAATTTGCCAAAAAAAGCAAGGGAAGGCGATTGTTAGGGGATGTCCTGCCCCTGGTTCGTGAACTTAAAAAAAGGATCGGTTCGCTCCCGGATGTGGAAAGAGTTGAAATAGCAGGTTCTATAAGGCGAAGAAAGGAAACAGTGGGGGATATTGATGTTTTGACCGTGACTTCCACTCCTGAAAGGGTAATGGACTACTTTGTAAACATGGATCTGGTGGGTGAAGTCATATCCCAAGGCCCCGCCAAGTCCACGGTGCGCCTGAAAGACGGGATGGAAGTGGACCTGCGAACTTTTACGGGTGAAGACTATGGATCGGCTCTGGTCTATTTCACTGGCTCCATGAAGTTAAATGTGGAGCTTAGGAAAATTGCCATATCCATGGGGCTTAAA
>JAUYBK010000102.1 GCA_030693105.1 Methanobacteriaceae archaeon
GTGGACGGAATAGTTCAGGGACTTCCCCAAAAAAAAGAGGTGGCAGTTCTGGAATTACCCCACGGAACATTTCGTTTCATGTCGGAGGTGGAGTTGGAGGTGGGTCTTTTGACCAACATCTACCCTGAACACCTAGACGAGTTTGGCGGGTCCATGGAGAAATATATCAAGCGTAAAATGCTCATAACCTATTCCAGTCAGTCTTTCATTACCAGTAAACAGTGCCAAGACCTGGTAGAACCTACACGCAATGATGGTTTCTACTATTGTTTCGGAAAACCAGACCCAGAATGTCACTTCATCGGAGAATACGTTAAAGATAAGTTAAAGGTTAATTATAACTTTAAAGACCGTAAAGGTAATTTTGAAACCGAATTTCATATTCCGGGTTACTATCGGCAAAACGCTGTGGCTGCTGCTGCAGTGGCCCTGATCTACGGGCTTGAAGAAGAAGAAGTTAAAAAAGGCCTGTCTAAATTCAAGGGAATAAAGGCCCACATGGAATATCTGGGCAGCTTCTGCGGTAGGGAAGTCTATTTTGATGCAGCTTACTTACCAGAAGGTATGAGACCCACCCTGGAATGTTTTAAAGAAAACAATTTAGTGGTAATCATTGACAACCCAGACAGCAGTACCCCCCGTGATAAATATCGAATTGGAGAAGTTTTGGGAGAGTATTCCAAAGTGATCATCAGCAGCGGTTACAATGAAACTATGAAATACTTGAACATGGAAGCTGCACAAGAAGTGGTGGACGGTGCAAAAGACTCTGATGCAGTGAAAATAGTGGTGGAAGACATTGAAACAGGAGGGGAACTCTCTGTTAAGTATTCACAAACCGGAGACACCATACTACACGTGGGGCCGGGGGCAGTGAGCGCTTATCAAGAACTCAAAACCAATATGATTAGGGGAATAGAGCGAGGTTGCAGCAAATATGGATGAAAAATACGATGAAAAAACTTCCCTGAAGAAAGATCCCCCTGTTTTTGGGGTTCTGGGCGTTTGTGGCATAGTGGGAAACTTGGCCGCCCGAGTACTCCTAGACCATGGTTTTAAAGTAATAGGAAGTGATTTACACTCTAAAGAACATTGTGAATATCTTTACACTCTGGATGACTACGACATTAAACTTTACTTATCTGAACATCCAGAAGAGTTTTTTAAATCATCCACCCATCTGATACCGCCCCCCAGCTTGTCCAAAGATTCTGATACCTTCCGAAAGATGCTGGAAAGTCCGGCACAGATATTAGAAATCGATGAAATTATTCAATGTATTAAACCGGAAAAACCAGTGATATGCATCACGGGGACTAATGGTAAAACTACCACCACCCACCTTTTAAAACATATATCCCGTGTTTCTGGCCTTAAAACAACTGAACACGGTTTTAAAAGCCTTCAGGGTAACGTGGATTATATCCCCCCACTCCAATCCCGCCTGAAGGGCGATGTTGCTGTGATAGAAACTGGTACTGGGGGGGTTGTGGGAGACCTTAAATTTACCGTGGAAAAATGTCAACCTTCCTGTGGAATAATTACTAACATAAACCCCGATCACCTCGGTGAAGACAATGACTTTTTTAAATACGCCCGCATAAAGGGGGAACTTCTGGAGGAACTCCAAAACAAGAAGGCAGTAGTTAATTCTGATGACCCAACAGTTTGGGGCCTTTTGAAGGAAGTGGGATATAAGGGAGAAGTTATCACCTTTGGCGTGGACAAGCATCCCTCCCGAATTTCCAGTAAGGTTTGCTGGTGTGGAGAAGAACTCCTTCTGGGAGAAACTATATCGGGAGTGGGTTACTACCGTTGTAGTTGTGGTTTGGTACGTCCTAACCCCCATTATAAGGCCACTAACATTAAAAAAGACAGTTTTCTTCTGCACACTCCACAAGGGACTCATCAAGTGGAAATGGAGACCATGGGACTGCACAACGTTTACAACGCTCTGGCCAGCATTGCAGTTGCACTTGAATTTTTAGAGATACCTTTAAAGGATGTCTTAACCGCTATTAAAACTTTCAAAGGCGTTCCCGGCCGTTTAGAATATTTGACGCCATTTAAAGGTAAAGATATTATCGTAGACTATGCTCACAACCCATCGGGAGTGGAAACCATACTGCAGGAACTGAAAAAAATTTATTCCAGAATGGCATTGGTCATCACCGTGTCATCGGAGTCCGGAATATCCGGTGACATTGAAATACTAGAAAAAGCACTGGCACGGGCAGATTTTATTATACCTGCATCTTCCTATTCTTATCAAGCAGCAAAGAAATATATGCCTAAGGAGCAGATACTTACTACCGATGTAATACCAGTCCAGTTTCGGGAAGGTACACTAGGTGCTACTTCAGAACAGGTTTTGGCTGGATTGAAAAAAGCCAAAAAATGCGATGTGGACGCCATAGTGTGCATCGGTGAAGCAGCAAACAAATATAAAGAACAAATTAAAGATTATTTGTCTGAAGTATCATAATAACCGAACTTACATAGCATTAAAGAAAAAAGAGGGAATATTTAACTAAAAAAACGGTGAACATCATGTTCATTAAAGTACGAAGAGACACTTTGATAATTTTATTTCTGGCCTTCATTCTAATTTTTTCGGGTCGGCTTATGACATACATGGCTTACGCTTCCACCACGGAAGTGCAACAAGGAATGCCCATATCTGGCGTTATAATTAAAGGAAACGATATTGTTCCTACTGATTCAATTAGGGTCAACATAGCCGGAGTTGGATTTAGAACGGGAAGTTACATTCAGGGAGACACTTTAGTAACATCCAAACGTAAAGTTCCTATTTCTGAAGCCCTGGAAAATGCGCGTAAAGCAGCTATGTTGTCCACTATCCCCGGAACTAGTTTAACACCCATCAAAGCTGCTGATGTAAAACTGGATCAACAGACCGGCATATTGACTGTCACGGTAATTGAGGACTTTTCCATAGTAGAGGTGAAACAAAAATGAATTATGGCTTTTTAAAAAGGGTTATAATCCTCCTACTCACCATGTTGATGGTGATTAACACGGCGTCAGCCACCATGAATGTAATTATCATCACCGACCCCACTGGTCAGGACCCCAACGGAGCGGCAGGAGGGAGTATGTCTTTTGCCGATAACATGTTTCAGTCCACATTTATCATGTCCCGGGAAAAAAACTTCGCGGTCCTATCCGGGGGTGCAGGTAACGAAACACCACGTTTAGGTGCCATTGTAGAAACCATAAAGCGCTTGGAACAGGGTTCTAACGCAGCAGAGGCAGCTACCGCTGCTAATAACTTCCCCGGTATTCGGATAATGTGCGGAGGTCCTAAAATAGGGGTAGCCGTGGCTGGTTCCTTCGACGTTTACGTGATCACTGTGGACAATAACGGAACCATAACCGTCACTCCGGCATCAGCAGGAGTAGCGGTGCTACCTCCTGGACAAAAAGGAGCCATAATCCACTTGAGGAACACCCATGGTAACCCCATGTACGGAACTGCAACAGCCGTGCGCCAGGAAACTGCAGTAATGATTGGCAAAATGATCCGAGACGGTTATCCTGCTACAACTATCATGGGAAAGGTCGTTGAGAACGTTGCCAAAGAATCAGGTGAGAAATACGGGGGAGGTGCCAACAATCTGGCCTCATCTATAACCACCGCCGACATGTTCACTCCCCAGAAGCTGAACCAAACTGGTTTCCCCATGGACGAGCCTTACAGTAAAACATGCCCTAATGACGGTTGGAGCGTAGCTTTTCCAGCGGCGGAAAGCTATCAAACCTGTCCTCTTGATGGGACGCAGCTTAAAACCTTTTATGCTTACGATGTACTTGCCAAAACCATCACCACCACTGGTCAGGGCGTTAGTGTCTCTACCTACGGAAGCGATGCCCAGGGTATAAGTGAAACTACCAAAGAAATTGTCCAGTCCTCAGTTAAAAAGAACGGCTACAATGCGGCCCAAATTGCCAAGGATATCAACTCCGGCATAAGTAACGGTATTTTAGTGGGAGTTAACTACGTAGAAGCCAAGGATATCAACATCAAGGAAAGCACTAACGCCGTAGGTGTGTATTTCAAACCACTACCCGACCAACGGACCTCCCCCCCTTGGAACCTCCCTATCAGTTCTTCCATCCTGGACATTGTGGGTAACATGCAAACCGCACTGGGACTGATACTGGTGGTCCTGGTACTCTTTAGAAGCACCCTTCTAGATGCTTTTGTGAAAAAAAGGCGGAGATAAAATGGCCCTGATCCTGGTGAGAGCCGATAGCAAAGGGAAGATCTTGAATAGTCTGGCCGACATGGAAAGACACGCGGGGCTTAAAATAAATGGTTCTCCCCGGGTTATTGAAACAAAAATTGCTGATAAAACAGCCCAGAATATATTGAAACAAAAATTAAAGTTCAGCTCATTCCAATCAGTACTGGTACGGGTGGAAGGAGACACTACCCACAGCATAATGCAAATAAGGAAAATACATCCTCCTGCACATCTCGTGGTTATAAGCGAAGAATACTCGGAATATAGTGCCTTGGAAAATTTATTTAAAAAACTACCCCACTTTAAGGGATACTACTCCCATAAAAAACAAAAAAATTGAATATAAAAATTGAATATAAAAAATTGGGTAATAGCTATAAACCCAATTCGTATAGTTTCTTTTTTAATGCCTTAGTTTCGTTTTATACGTGCAATGTCGCCAATGGTAGTTCCCCGGATACTACTAGAAGTAATCTCTTCGGAGATTGTTTCGTCTGTTTTCTCCAGCAAGATTATGCTCAATGTTTTTTCTAACTTTCGGGATAGCTTCATATCAGGAACCATTCGCCCCGATTCAATGCGGTTTATCACTGAAACCTTCTCATAAATTTTTTCAGCCAGTTTCTCGCGAGACCATCCCTTCTTCTCCCGGGACCCTCTTACTTTCTTCCCATAATCCTCAATAACTTCATATGAAGGCCTTTGAGGTCGGAGTTGTCTGCGGGGAGCCGTAGGCGCCCTCCTGAATTGAATTTGCTGCCTGGAATGTTCTCTTTGGACTTTACCAAATTTAGAACATTCTTTACAAGTATCCATTACTGAACTTTCGATTTTCGTCTTAATGGGCTGCCCCATTATTTTTTTTCCACAAATCTCGCATCTCATGCCGATCCCTTTAATCTTGACTCAGTTTATAATTCTACACCTCAATATTTAAATATTATTAAAAACCATAAAAAGCAACATTATAATGAAGATGATTTAAATTATTTTTTCCATAAATCTACGAGGAGTGAACTTTAAAGATGGAAAAAACATCCCACAATATTTTGAAGAAAATAGAAGACCTTAAAAAAGAGATTAAGATCCTCAAAGAGGAAAATGCCAAAACCAAAAGGAATCTAATGTGGAAGGTTAGGAAGCTGGAGAAAGATAAGGTTCTAATCGAAAATGAAAAAATGCGATTAGACCGTGAACTCAAATCATTAAGAGGAGAAATTGAACGTTTCCGAACCCCACCACTGGTAATCGCTACTATAACTGAAGTGTTAGAAGACAGCAAGGTTGTGGTGAAAAGCAGTACTGGACCCCATTTTGTAATTGGCTATTCACGTTTCCTGGATGATAAGGAGCTGGAACCTGGAGCCAGAGTGGCCCTTAACCAACAAACTTTCAGCATTGTTAACGTACTACCATCAGAAAAAGATCCTATAGTAACTGGTATGGAAGTTGAAGAAAAACCAGAAGTTAGTTACGGTCAGATAGGTGGCTTAGAAGAGCAGATAGTTGAGATAAAAGAAACTGTCGAACTTCCACTGAAAAGGCCAGAACTTTTCAAAGAGATAGGTATAGAACCACCCAAAGGAGTACTCCTCTACGGACCTCCCGGTACTGGTAAAACCCTTCTGGCCAAGGCAGTAGCCCACGAGACTAACGCCACCTTCATTAAGATTGTGGCATCTGAATTTGTGCGTAAATACATTGGAGAAGGTGCCCGGCTGGTGAGAGGAGTATTTGAACTGGCCAAGGAAAAATCACCCAGCATCATATTCATTGATGAAATTGACGCCATAGCTGCCAAAAGGCTTAAAAGTTCTACCAGTGGTGATAGAGAAGTTCAAAGAACCTTAATGCAGCTTTTAGCTGAAATGGACGGTTTCGAAGCCAGGGGAGATGTGGGTTTAGTGGCTGCCACTAACCGACCCGATATACTGGACCCTGCACTTTTAAGACCAGGCCGTTTCGACCGGTTCATCGAGGTACCAGTGCCCAATGAAGACGGCCGGCGCGAGATTCTCAAGATACACACCAAGAACATGACCCTGGAAGAAGACGTGGATATCGACTTGGTAGCCGCCTTAACCGAAGGTGCGTCTGGTGCTGATGTAAAGGCCGTCTGTACTGAATCAGGTATGTTTGCCATCAGGGAAGAAAGACCCATAGTGAGAATGAACGACTTCCTGGACGCTGTGGACAAAATTATGGGTGTGGAAAGAGACGAAGAAATGCGCAAAGAAGCAGGCGTAATGTACGGATAAAAATATCCGTATTTTACAACCTTTTTATTCTATAAGCCAGTGATGAACCCTATGAGCTCTGACCTTGTGATGAATGATGGGCGATCTGAGGCTTATTTTTAACTTATTTTTTTATTTATATGCTAAAAACTCTTTTTAAATGTCTATTTAAAAAAATAATTACTATTTATTTTAAAAAAATTTATCCACCACCTTACAATAATAATAGTTAGGGGTGTGAAAAATATGCCAAGAGTTATTCATTTTGAAATTCATGCCAACGAACCAGAAAGAGCTATTAAATTTTATAAATAAGTTTTCGAATGGGACATCCAAAAATGGGACGATCCCTTTAATTACTGGCTGGCCATGACTGGTGATGAAGATTCATCAGGCATAGATGGGGCCATAATGGAAAAAGTAAACCAGAAAGGAATCCGCATCACCATGGACGTGCCATCAGTTGATAAATATGGTGAAAAAATTTTAAAGGCCAGTAGAAAACTTCTGATACCTAAAACCGCCATTCCGGGAGTGGGGCATATAGCTACCTTCCAGGACACTGAGGGAAACATCTTCCTCCTAATGGAAGAAGACATGAATGCCCATTAAAACGTACATGTTAATGGGACCTGTTAAAGAACTAAATCAACCATTTAATGAAAGCATTTATGAAAGATTTTTTTTATTAGAGTCGTTCTGCTATCTTAGAGTAATTCTGCTATCACTTCTTCTACACTGCCCTTAACCTTCTCTTTTTTTAATTCCGATATTGGGGGCCGTTCCACCAGGATCACTGGTATTTTTAATTCCAGTGCAGCTTCTATTTTAGAAAAAGTACCCCCCGTTTGGCCGCTTTCCTTAGTTAAAATTACTCTTGCATGATATTCCTTCATTAAAGCCTGGTTAAACTCCAGACTAAAAGTACCCTGCATGGCTATAATGTTCTTTCCAGATAATCCCCGATCTAAACATTTATTAATAGAGTAAGATGAGGGTAGGACTCGGGCCACGATCCGATCTTTATCAATAATATCAGTCAGATAGTGCAAGGTGGACACTCCGGCCAGGTGTAAAATAGGACCATCTGTTATTTTCTGAGCCATTTGTGCAGCTTCAGGGAAGGAATTAACAACATGGATGAGCTCACTATCGGGCAAATCCAGAGGAGGCCTTTCCAAGCGCAGGTATTTTATTCCCACCGTTTGACTGGATTTTATTGCATTGCGGGTTGCTTCGGCTGCAAAGGGGTGAGTGGCATCTACCAGAACGTCAATGTTTAAATTTTTAATAATAGAGGTCAGCTCATCGGAGGATAATGGTTTAGATAACACATCATCTGCACCTGCTGCTTTGGCAATATCAGCCCCATAGTCAGTCACAGTAGTGGCAGTTACGTGAATATCTGATTCAAGAGTTTTTATTTCTTTAATGAGCCTAACAGCATCACTGGTTCCTGCCATCACCATGATATTCATTTTATGAACCTCTCTGTCAGCCAGTCACTGAAAAATATGGTGCTGGCAATAACTGCTATGTATAACCATTCCACAATGGATAATGCGGTAGTACGGAAGATTCCCTGTAAAAATGGTAAGTAAATAACAACTAACTGCAAGAGGAAAGATGTTGCCACTGCTATTATAAGGAATTTGTTGGAAAATCCTCGCTCTGCTCGACAGTTAAACACGTTGAATATTTGATACATTACAAACACGGTGAAGGCCATGGTCATGGCTTTTATCATCTCCACACCACTGCTAAGGAGATAATAATATAATCCCAAAGTACCTACCGTCATAACCACCCCGGCAATTGCTATCTTGTAGAGGTTTTTGCGGGGTATTATCTCTTCTTTGAGAGGTGGACGTTCCATAACACCCTTCTCAGGAGGCTCGACACCTAAAGACTGGGCGGGTGGTCCGTCCATTATAATGTTTATCCACAACACTTGGATCGGGTTGAATGGTACGGGAAGTCCCAGTAGGGATGAAGAAGTAATGGTAAGTATTGCTCCAATGTTGGTGGATAGTTGAAAGCGCACAAAGCGGCGGATATTATCAAATATGGTTCTTCCCTCGCGAACGGCCTTTATTATGGTGGCAAAGTTATCATCCTGGAGAAGCATGTCTGCAGATTCCTTGGCCACATCAGTTCCACTACCCATTGCCACCCCAATAGCTGCTTTTTTAAGTGCAGGAGCGTCGTTAACACCATCACCTGTCATGGAGGCAATGTTTCCCTTCTTTTTGAGAGTTTCCACAATGCGAACTTTCTGTTCGGGGAACACTCGCGCATAGACCCGCACCTTGTCCACCAAGTTCTCAAATTCTTCATCACTAAGATTATCCAGCTCAGCTCCAGTTAAGGCAATTACATCACCGCCGTCCACAATCCCAATTTCCTTGGCTATGGCCAATGCAGTATCCTTATGGTCCCCGGTGATCATGACCACCTTAATACCGGCCTTATTGGCCACGGCAATGGCTTCTTTGGCTTCTTGGCGGGGGGGATCCATCATCCCCACTAGTCCCGCAAATATAAGATCTCGTTCCAGAGACTCTTTATCAGTTAAGTCTTCTTCAGGGTTCAATTTTCGGTAGGCGAATCCCAAAACTCTAAGAGCATTACCAGTCATGGCCTTAAGGTCTGCCATAAAAGCACTGTTATCTCCCGGTGTTATGGAACGAACCCCTACTTTCCCCTCAATCCGGGAGCACATCTGCAGCAGGACCTCCGGTGCCCCCTTTATTAAAATATAACGGTCTTCACCCATCTGATTCACGGTGGTCATCCGTTTACGGGTACTGTCCAGGGGGATCTCCAGGAGCCGATGATTTTTTTCTTCCATTTCCTTACGGTTGTATCCCCCCTTATCAGCATAGAGGAGGAGAGCTGCATCGGTAGGATCTCCGATTACCTTTCCTTTTGAAATACTGGCGTTGTTACACAAGGCAGCGATGGTGTAGACCATATTAGGTTCGTTTACCTTAGCTTCCCGGACCGTCATCTGATTCAGGGTGAGAGTTCCGGTCTTATCGGTACAAATAACGTTGCAGGACCCCAGAGTTTCCACAGCCAGGAGTTTTCTGACGATAGCATTACTCTTGGCCATTCTCTGCATACCCAAAGCCAGAGTTAGAGTCAGAATAGCAGGGAGTCCTTCAGGGATAGCAGCCACCGCCAGGGAAACGGCTGTCATAAATGTTTCTACCAGTGCTGTGCCCTGCAAATATTCAAGGGCAAAGATAAATGTACAGACAACCACCGCCAGTACTCCCAATGTCTTTCCCAAGCGGGCAATTTTCTGTTGAAGAGGTGTGTCTTCGTCTTCTTCCTGTATCATCTCGGCAATTTTACCAATCTCAGTATTCATCCCGATTTCCACAACCACTCCTTTCCCTCTTCCGGATGATACGTCGGATTCCATGAAAACCATGTTAGCCGAGCTGTGTACATCCTCCAGTACGGCTTCGGTGTGTTTTTCCACCGGTAAAGATTCTCCAGTAAGGGCTGATTCATCCACCAGGAGGTCGTAACTTTCTATGATCCGCATGTCAGCCGGGATGTTATCTCCCTCTTCCATGATGACCACATCTCCTAAGGTTAGCTCGGCAGCAAGTATCTTCTGTTCCTGACCGTCACGGATAACTACCGTCTCACTGGATATAAGCCCTTTAAGTTTTTCCATTGCCTTTTCAGCACGATATTCCTGCACAAACCCTACTATGGCATTTATTAAAACTACAATAAGGATAACTATGGCATCCAGGGTGTCTCCCAGATAATAAGCCACCACAGCAGCGATGATCAGGATCAGGATCAGGACATCTGTAAACTGTCCCAGAAATAGTCTGAGCGGCCCTGCTTTTTTCAATTCAACCAGTTCATTCGTACCATATTCCAGCACTCTTTTTTGTGCCTCCGCAGTGCTTATCCCATTTATACTGGAATTCAGGACCTTTAAAGTTTCATCTACACTTGATTTCTTCCATTTCATGGTAAACACATCTGATAAAAAGTAGCTTTTTTATAATTAATTAGTTTCATCTTCCGAGGAGTATTTAAGGAATCTGTGGAAAAAGTTTTTATAATTAAATCAGCTCCCACCTCTTCGGCCAGCCTCTGGAGATGAGGGTGGAGTT
>JAUYBK010000140.1 GCA_030693105.1 Methanobacteriaceae archaeon
ATACTGTAATATTCTTGCGTTTTGGCCAGAAGATACTAGTTGATTGTATAGGTATTCACTGTTAGCCCAACAGTCTCCTACTCCTTTTCCACTGGTGTAGGCACCGCCTCGGTAACTGGTTCGGTGTCTAGTAGTGTATGCTGCTCTAGCATATCGGTATTTACTGGTTCGATATTTTTTAGTGGATCTAGTGTAAGTCCTTTTGTAGGACTTTTTGTAGGACTTTTTGTAGGATTTCTTGTAGGATTTCTTGTAAGCTGCGTTTACTTCCGGTTTGGAAACCGTGCTGGAAGCCGAATTAATGTTTACTAAATTGGTGTTCTTCTCGGTTGCAATACTTGTACTTTGACCTAAATTCTGGTTATCTACTGCCCCTGCTAGGGGTAAAATGCATAATACTGCCGCTAATGCGAACAATAAAACGCCATGTAATTGTCGCTTAATTATACCGCCTCCGTAGTCTCATCACATCAAAGGGTAATGAGGCCCTATAATGGTATAACACATGATTGCATCACAATCACTTATAAAGGTTATGGTTTAAAACCCGAAAATTCCAACCCATAGGCCTTTTTTTTAGATTTAAGCCACCCTTAGAACTTTTTCATAGTGCATATAACAGATAAGCCCTATCCGTTCTTATTTCCCATCAAGCTCCTATCTAAAAAGAATATATCAATAAATAAACCAAATCTAAACCGATTTTTTAAAAAAATACCAACCTTAAAACGAATATAGCCCACTCACCACCCTATTTAATAAAAAAAGATTATAAACAATTGCTTTATTTATTCACATGATAACTAAAGGCAACTTACACTAAATCAACCCCATATCCCCCTTTTAGATTGAAAAAATAGATTACAACACTTTACACATCCCATCCCCCCAGCGAAAATAAAGTCATTAATGCTATACGAGTTATTACTTCATTAAAACTAAGAAAAAACTTTTTCAAAGACTTGATTCATCATTTATATTCATCAAATCCCCCTAATGAATTCCTGGCGAAAAACCGCTAAAACACCAAAATCGGCATGAAATTGCCCTAAAAAAGTAATAAAGGTTACCAATCACTAACCGCCCTATTATTCAAAATTATGTGGATAGTAATACTCGTTAAGTAGTTAAGCCCTTTTATAAAATATAGATATAATTATTCGATACCTTATTCCTACAAGTTAGTATATTCAAACCGGTGAAAAATCATGAAAATCGCGGTAACTGGAAAAGGTGGCGTGGGTAAAACCACCCTGGCCGGTACACTGGCTTGCATTTTGTCCCGGGACTATAAAGTATTTGCCATCGACGCTGACCCGGACATGAACCTGGCCGGTAGTCTGGGAATACACACCCCTCTAACCCCCATATCCAAAATGAAGGACCTTATAAAGGATCGAACCGGTGCCGAACCGGGATCATCATTCGGGGAAGTTTTAAAGATAAACCCCAAAATATCAGATCTTCCAGAATCTCTTTCAATCAACTACGACCCTGAAGGTCGTTTAAAGCTCCTGGTAATGGGTACCGTGGACCGGGGTGGTGACGGATGCGTTTGCCCTGCTTCAGTTCTCTTAAAAGCACTGCTCCGCCACTTGATCCTTAAAAAAGACGAGATAATCCTGTTGGACATGGAAGCAGGTATCGAACATTTGGGAAGGCGTACTGCTGAAGCCGTGGATCTGATGATTATTGTGGTGGAACCCGGACTTAAATCCCTGGAAACCGCCGGACGGATAAAAAAACTGGCCAACGATATCGGGGTAGAAGAAGTAGTGGCCGTGATTAATAAAGTCTCCAGTAACGACGAAGAAGACTTTGTGAACCGTAAACTGGAACAACTCGACCTGAAAGTTTTGGGAAGTATCCCCCGAGATGAAAACGTGATTAAAGCTGATATGGATGGCTTTCCCATGGTTAATTATCCTGATTCCCCGGCTCTAAGAGCAGTGGAGAAGATCGCGGAAAATATTTTAAGCAATTACTCTTAAGATCATAACATGCAGATCACAGTCCAGCTTACCTTCCATTATCAGGGGGGAGAACAGGCCAGAATCGCCTATCAATCCCTCGAACCTGATAATCGAAATTATCTGGAATCAAAAATTAGTAATAATGATGTTATATACGAAATCCGTGGCGAATCTCTGCCAACGGTTTTAGCAACTGTTGACGACCTTATTTTCTCCGAGATCCTGGTGGAAAAACTCTTAAAAATAGAAGGTGATTAAACATGAAGTTCACATTAGAGGCCGATCTTACCTTCAGTAAAGACGCTGAAGAAGCCCGTGATGACATAAAAAAATTCATAGAAATTGCTAATAGCGACTTGTTCCTTAAGGGAGTGCCTCAGGACCAGCAGGACGATGCATCCCAGGTTTTGAAATGGGAATTAGAAGGCAATATTTTACACTTGGAACTAGTCTCTGGTAGAAGAGGAAGATCACACGACGCTCTTTTAAGGATCAAAAAACCCTTAACTCAACTTTTAGGGCCTAAATATCGCTTAGGAATCCGGAAAATTGTAGTAAATACTTACGAGATTCAAATCCCTTCCGAACATATGGTGGATGTGGGTGAGCTGCCTTACGTCCAGGAATTTATCTTCAAAGATGGTAAAATGATCATTAAGTTCCAAAAATTGGAAGAAGGAGACCTCCGCCGTCACGTAGTTGACCGGGTGGTAAAGCAAGTCCAATCCGCAACTAACTCTTCTACTGAAGAAGCAGCAAGTGACATACTGACCCGCCAGGTTACTAAAATCGAACCCGGGACCATAGTTTTCAAGAGCAAAAAGCAGGAGATCTTTTTTGATGGAGACCCCACCGAAGAGTTAGCTCAGCAGGGGTGGGTTAAAAAGTTTCCAGGTAAAGGTCAGTGGTTCTACGGACCACCACTCATAGCCCTGCAGCGGGCAGTGGAAGAAATATTCCTAGAAAAATTAGTATACAAACTTGGTTTTGAAGAATGCATGTGGCCCAAACTCATACCCATTCCAGTCATGAACAAGATGCGCTATTTAGAGGGCCTTCCCGAAGGAATGTACTACTGTTCTGCTCCACGCCGAGATCCGGAGGTCTTTGAGAAGTTTAAAAACAAATTATCTATAACGAAGGAAGTCCCCATTGAACACTTAAAAGAAGGGTTAAAGGACCCTTCTTACGTCCTGGCCCCTGCTCAGTGCGAACCTTTCTACGAATTCTTCTCCCACGAAGTTGTGGATGAGAAAGACCTCCCCATCTCACTTTTTGACCGGAGCGGTTGGACTTATCGCTGGGAAGCTGGAGGGGCCAAGGGCCTGGACCGGGTGCACGAGTTCCAACGGGTGGAACTGGTATGGCTGGGCACTCCCGAACAGGTGGAGAAAATTCGTAACGCAACCCTCGAAATCTCACAAGAGTTGGCTGATGAGATGGAACTGGAATGGTACACCGAAGTGGGAGACGACCCCTTTTACTTAGAGGGAAGAAAATCAGAAGAAAGAGGTATAGAATTCCCGGATGTGCCTAAATACGAAATGCGCCTGGTTGTTCCAGGTGCAGATAAAGGAGTGGCTGCCGTTTCTGCTAACGTACACGGGACCCACTTCACTGAAGGATTCTCCATTAAAGAAGCTCACCAACATACCCTGTGGACCGGGTGTACCGGTATAGGTATTACCCGTTGGTTATTTGGATTTTTGGCCCAAAAGGGCTTTAACAAGGAAAATTGGCCACAAGAAGTGAGGGAAAAAGTGGAAAAGGTTAACGTTCCTAAGATGGTGACATGGCCTTGAATTTTACTATAAAAAAAACAGGATAGGGATAGAAAAAAAATCCTAATCCCCTTTATTTTAATTATTCTTCTTTTTCTTCAGGAAGCTTCTCAGGAACTTCCTCTTCTTCCGTTGTTTCTTCCTTCTTCTCGAAGACATCCACAAATTCTACCTTAGAAACGTGGTCCAGGTTCTCGTAGATATCCCGGGCGATTCGGAAGCGGGCCAGAGTAATGTCCATGTAAGACTTTTGCTGATCAAATTTAGCCATTTCATCCATGCAGATGACTGCTTTACCATCTTCGACCGTGACCTCATGTTTTTCCGGGTCCAGGTTCGGGTTGGGGTAGTGGAGCTGGATCATGCCTTTGACTTTTTCAGCATCGTCTTCAATGATTTCTTCCACTTTAACATGGTATTCCAGGTTTTTACCAGCCAGTTCGTGGTTGAAGTCCACGGTAATCCGGCCGCCACTGACAGTCCGGATAATACCGGTGGTTCCCTCGGAAGTGATGGTCATTCCCACTTGGGGCTTTATTCCCTGTTTCTTGAACTCCCGCATGGGCACCATTTGCAGTAGTTGCGGGTTACGCTCACCGAAACCATTTTCAGGACTAATTTCAACTGTTTTTTCTTCCCCTGCTTCCATTCCTTCTAAAACTTCATCTAAACCGGGGAGTAAATGGCCACCACCCACTACAATGGATATGGCTCCGTAAACTTTTCCTTCGGTACTGATTTCATCTTTCTCGGCAATTTCTTGGTTAGTAGTATCAAAGACCTTGTTAGTTTCCTGGATTTTTCCAGTGTAGTCCAGTCTTATAAAATCTCCTTTTTTCACTGGCATATCTCTAGCCTCCTGTGTAATATTCTCTTTTTAAATTCTTTTAGGACTTCTTTATTTTTATAGTTTAATATACGTATAACTGATGGGTAATTTTCAATATACCTACTCAATGTATCCTTATCAATCCGGGCCTCAAGGGAAGATAAAACTCTCTGCGGGTGATGGCGACTGAAACCGCGAGCTATACAAATTTTAATTTCATCTATGGAACTGAATGGTCGCTTTTCTATAAAGGCTTCCCGGGTACGCTCGTCAATTAGAGATAGGGCCTTCAGGTCATGTGAGGTAGCTTGGTTGACCGTGAAGAGTATCCCTTCCACGTCCCTAAGCTGGTGCAGAGGGGCTCTACCATGTAAAATTTCATTTTCTATTATTTTAATAGTTTCCGGAGGTAGCATATCCTTTGCTGCGGTTAGCTCTCCTGAAAGAACCGCTTCCCTGATGATGGTGCCACTAACACCTTCGATGCGGGGTACGAATATGAACTTATCCTTGAAATCGAACCCGATTTTGGTCAGGGACTTGGATAGGGACACAATTACGTAGTTATCTTCATGGAGCTTTCCCTGAAGAAGTACCTGACCAGTTTCCATGTCCACCATCCGGTAAGGTTGGGGAGCTACTCCTACGCCTTCTTTGATCCTTTCCAGCAGGGGATCAAAATCCGGGCTGGGCTTATATCCCCGGGGAATATGATCGGTATCTAAGATCTGGAACATGCAGGCTAGACATAGGGAATACTGGCCGGAACCCATAATACCCATAGGAGGGCCTTCTACCACCACATCCGCCCCAACTGAGACTGCTGCTTGGGCACGGGCCTTACGGGTAATTATATAAGGTAATCCCCGTCCACTGCGTTCGAACGGGCCCGGAACTACTGCTACAAATATGCCGTCAGGTACCTGCTTTTTTGCTTCGCATAGACAGTGTAGGTGTCCATTGTGTAAAGGATTGTACTCGGTGAAGTCAGCCAAGATTTTGGTTTCACTTTCTCGTTCTTTAAAGGATGGACGGGTTTTTACATCATTTAAAAAGATTTTCCGATCATGATCCAAGATTTTTTTCACCAAATCATCCATAATCTATCTTTAGGCTTCATCAAATTTATAAGATTATTTTTACAGATTGTTATGTAGGAGGCATACCTTTGAAAAAACTTTCCCCCTTCTTGGTTCTGATATTGGTGTTAATAATTTCAGGATGTGACAGCACTCCCCAGACATTTAAAGAATCAAATTTAACCTTTAAATACCCCTCCGAGTGGGCGGCCTTTTCCGAGTTTTGGTCATCCAATTTGGTTTCAATTATACCCCTAACCATGATTTCGACGGTGTTGAGTTAGCTACAGTGCTGGATAGTCAATCTTCAACTCCACAGGAAAAGTACACTACTATGATGAAGATCTATAAAATGAATCAACCAGGATCACTGAATTCGGTGGTTAATATGACATATTTAAGACTTGACTCAGGAATAATCTCCCTTTCCAAGAATAAAATTAGCTTCAATGGCCAATCAGGATATGAAGCTGTGTACCAGGAGTATAAGGAGAAAATTTGTATGAGGTATGGATATTTGGCTGAAAAAGGGAGAAGATATTTATGTTTTATCAATTTGGACACTGCCTAAAAATAAACAAAAAGCGCAAAGTGACTTTCAGATGATT
>JAUYBK010000155.1 GCA_030693105.1 Methanobacteriaceae archaeon
CCGTAAAGTTTCTTCAAATAAAAAAGCCCAAATAAGACAGTCTAAACTGACTGATCTAAATAAAATAAAAGGGCAGTTAGTTTTAGTTGACGGTTACAACGTACTCATAACCTCAGAAAGCGTCCTTTACCACGAAAAAGGTGTTTTAGAGAGTGATGACGGAGTTTTAAGAGACGTTAAAGGGATTTTTGGTAAATATAAACCCCACCAACACACTGAAAATACCCTGAATATTTTATTAGAGACTTTAAAAGCAGAAAATCCCCGTGAAATCTTTTTCTTTTACGATAGCCCCGTTAGTTTAAGCGGAGAACTGGCTCAACTAACCAGGAATATAATGGATGATAAAAATATTCCGGGCAGTGCCTTCACCCACCGACAAGTCGACTTCGAACTGATTAAATCCGGCCAAAAAGAAGGATCAGTGGTGGCAACTAGCGACGGGCCCCTAATTGACCGTCTAAAAAGAGTGGTAGATATTCCTCGTTCTATAAAAGAGAAAATTAATTCTAATATTTAAAAATTTTATTTTAAAAAGGTTATTTCTATAAAAAAAGAGTAATTGAGGTTATGGATTAATCCATATCCTCCATACGACCTTCGAGTTTTTCCAAAACACCAGGTAAGGAAGTGTATTCCATTTCATCGGCTGGCAGTCGGTGTGGTTCGAATGGTCCGTGTCTGCGCATGTACTCCGCAATTTCAGATGCCAGTTCACGGGACCGATCATAGGCCGGGTCGTCAAACATGTCCGCAGGTCCCACTAGTTTGCAATTGGCAATTTGGAATCCTAAAGCCATGACTCGTGGTGGACCGTCAAATCTTACAGGGTAAGCGTTTTTCTGACTAACCGGCATTAATGGGCCGTTGTGTGAACCTCTCATCCATCCTCCTACTAAGTGAGGGAAGGCAAATGGCTCTACAACTTCTCCGGCAGCGGGGAATCCTGATTGTGACCTTACAATTGCAACTGGGTCGTCTTTTCCGACATATTTTCCGGCCAGTAAGTTTAATCTTTCGGTGCTTACCGAAGCAGCTATTTCGTTGTCATCCCTTCTTCGGATATGTTTGATGACGTAGCGGCTGATGGTACCCAATAGGGCCAGTAAGTCGTACATTTCGTCAGGACAGGTCATGGTAACTTTTTTGTGTTCCATTACATCGAATACTTCAAACTCAAACCCATTGTGAAGTGAAGGGTCTATTACCAGTCCAGCAGTGGTGAAGGGGTCCGCAAACATTTTAAAGAGGGGCATGTTAAATGCGCCGGGCTCGGTTTTATCCATACAGAAAATAACCACCGGGTCGCTGGGCCGTTCTTTAAATTCCATTTCTGCGCATCCCGGTCCCATTCCTTTTATGTTTCCAGAAAAGGTATCAACTAAGAGGTCTTGACCGGCCCCATAGAGTTTTAGCTCTTTTGCAACAGCAGTAGCTTCTGTAAATGCATTAAAAGCCAGTCCATGGATCTCTTCGTTTTCTTCACCCTGTCGGTGAGTCATTATAAGTTCGGTGTCGTCTCCACAGTTGGTTATATAAAAATCTTCAAGGAGTTCTTCTTCTTTTGCTTTTCCAAGAATTTCCTCACATTTGGCCAGTAAGGCGGGATGAACCAAACCATGCCCGGCAATACTTCCAACGTCTGCTTTTATTACACTAATGGTTGTTTTCATAGTACAATACCTCCAATAAAACGTTATATTTCCTTAAAACAGCATTAAAAAGCTTAAGAAATGGTCATTTAATTTTATAGTGTTGAAGTAGTTTTCACTTCATTAAATGACCCAAGAGCAGCTTCAAGCTGTGCTTATCAACCTTTTCTATGATAAAATTATGATGAGAGATGCATATATAACTTACTATACCCTCCCATTTTAAGGTAATTACGAAGGTATAACGCATTTAAGTTAGGAATCGATTTTATTTTTTACCTCCCTGGCCATTTCCCGGGTAGATGATTGACCTCCCAGATCAGGGGTGACAACTTTACCTTCTTTTAAAACATTGCGAATAGCTCCTTCCAGCCGACAAGCTTCAAAGTCTTCTCCAAAATGCTGCAACATCAAAACTGAGGATAATAACATGGCAGTGGGGTTAGCAATTCCTTTACTAGCTATATCTGGAGCAGACCCATGGACTGGTTCGAATAATGCGTTTTCATCGCCAATATTGGCAGATGGGACCATCCCCAGGCCTCCCACCAGACCAGCTCCTTCATCGGATAAGATGTCTCCAAAGAGGTTGGTGGTGACTATTACTTGGAACCGTTGGGGTTGGGTGACCATGAACATGGCTACCGCATCTACGTAGAGATCTTCAGTTTTTATATGGCCGTGTTGCTGCGCTACCTCGTAAAAAACATCTTTAAAAATTCCGTCAGTCTTTTTAAGGACGTTAGCCTTGTGTACTGCGGTGATTAAATTGAAATCAAACTTTATAGCCTGTTTAAATGCAAATTCACATATACGGCGGGAAGCTTTGCGAGTAATAACCCGTATGGCCTGGGCCCCTTCTTCAGTGTAATATTCCATACCAGAATAGAGCCCTTCGGTGTTTTCACGGACTATTAAGAAGTTTAAATCAGAATAGAAAGAATCAATCCCGGGATAGGATTTAATAGGACGTAGGTTAGCATAAAGATCCAGTTCTTTTCTTAAGGTTATTATGGCACTTTTTTGACCAGGAACCGTGGTCACCGCACCAAATAAAGTGGCATCAGCTTTTCTGGCCAGTTCAATGGTTTCCGTAGGTATGGTAGTTCCCCTCTCCTGGAAACACTGCTCACCGGCTGGAGCATAATCATAATCCAGGTCTACTTCTAGGGCTTCTAAAACATTCCAAGCCGCTCCGGTAACTTCGGGGCCTACACCGTCTCCGGGTATTACTGCTATTTTGTGCATGTTAAAAATTCTCCCATTGATTATTGTCTTAACTATTTTTAGAAAAAACAATTAATCAACTGATCCTTTGAAAATTATTTATAAGTAAAATATATTTGAAATGAAACACATAATAAAATTTCGAGTAGTTTACGGTATATCCGTATAAAGACAAGATTTATTTTTTAAAACAAGTATTTTTTAACTTATAAAGGGAGGCTTAATTATGGAAGTTGAGAAAAATGTTGAAAGACTCATCCAAAATTTAAAAGATGATGATGAACTTGTTCAAATACAAATCTGTTCGCTCTTAGAAGAAATAGGAGAACCTGCCGTGGAGCAGCTTATCACTGCTCTGGATAATGAGAATAAAAACATCAGAATCGGTGCTGCCCGGGTTTTAGGAGGAATAGGGAATAAAAGGGCCATAATACCTCTTATTGAAGCATTGAACGATGAAAACAAGTGGGTGAGGAGGGAATCCTCCACTGCCCTAAGTAAGATGGGAGACGATGCAGTAGAGCCCCTCATTGAAACTCTGAAGGACGAAAACTGGAGAGTTAGAGGCGGAGCTGCCTGGGCCCTGGGAAATATAAGAAATAAAAAAGCTTTAAACCCCCTTATTAAGGCCATGAAGGATGACAGCGGTTTTGTAAGGGGAGGAGCTGCCTGGTCAGTCGGCCATATTGGAGGGAAAGAAGCAGAAGCAGCTTTGGAAACTGCACTAGACGATAAAAGCGGTTATGTGCGCAAAGTAGCCCAAAACTATCTTAGCAAGGAATAACCTTCAAAAGAAAGGTGATAAAATTGAAGGTTACAGTTATTGGTGGATCAGGTAGGGTAGGTAAAGCAGCTGCCTTTTGTCTGGCTGAGGAAGATTTAGTTGACGAAATGTTGCTCCTGTCCCGAAAGGAAAGTATTAATAAAATAAAGGGAGAATCCCTGGATATGCACGATGCTCTGGCTTCCAAGGACGTCCAGGTGACCATAAATGCGTCAAGCGACCTGAAAGATATGAGTGATTCCAAGGTGGTGGTTCTGGCTGCTGGTATCCCCCGAGAGGATAAAATGTCTCGCCAGGACCTGGCCGTGCCCAACGCCAAGATAGTTGGTCACTACGCCCGTCAAATCGCTAAATACGCGCCAGAATCTATAATATTAGTTGTTACCAACCCGGTGGACGTGATGACCTACATCGCCCTTAAAGAATCAGGGTTCTCCAAAAATAAAGTCATGGGTTTAGGTAACCACTTGGACTCACTCCGCTTAAAGAACCTGCTTTCTAAACACTTTGATATTCACGTCAGTGAGATCCATACCCGTGTTATTGGAGAGCACGGAGATAACATGGTCCCTCTGCTCAGTTCGACTGCCATTGGAGGCATTCTGGTTAAATTTTTCCCCCAGTACGAAAATTTTGATATCGAAGGTATAATTGAAAAGGTCATAAATGCCGGGCAGTACGTAATCAGTATGAAGGGATCCACGGAGTACGGGCCTGCTTTTGCCATTTCGAACATAGTAAACATCATATTGAAGGATGAGAAAAAAATTCTAACGGTTTCCAACTACTTGGAAGGCGAAATAGAAGATGTCCATGACGTATGTCTGGGTGTGCCTGTCAAATTGGGAATCAATGGTGTTGAAAAAATAATTCCAATAAAAATGAGTGAAAATGAAAAAGCAGCTTTCTTAAAAGCTGCTGATGCTGTGAAAAAATCCACTGCTGAAGTATTACAGCTTATAAACAAAGACCCCTAAAAAAAATAAAATCAGGGGTTATCTCCCCATTTTTTTATTTCATTGGAATCTTTCATCAAATAAGAGATGTGGTGTTATTTCCTGGTTGTGGTTTAGTCCCGTTGGTGGTGTTTCGGGGAGTGTTAGTTTTTTGAGTGTTTGTTATCTTCTGAGGGTTGGAAATAATCCCCGAATCGTTACTCTTGTTACTTACGTTGAGTGTGAAGTTTCCTGAATTCATGGTACCGAAAAGATAACCAACAAAACCCACCAGCAGTATTATTACAACAATTAACGCAATAGTCCATTTTTCCATCAATATTCACTCCTAGTTTTATATCCTTTTGATCTGAATTGTACCAATTACTAAATAAATATTTGCTGAAATGGTTTAGGGTAATAAAAATGACGTCAAGGAAATGATTATATAACTGTTCATTTAAATGGTACATTACCGTCTTTAAACTAAACATTGTATAATGAATTGATTTGTAATGAGCCATATTTCAAGGCAGCTTCTAATCGGAATGTATTTTCCGGTAAGTTTATATCGTAGGCTTTTCAAATATCATTAGTCAAATCTCCAAAAGCCAAATAGACAACACCAACAAGAAGGATACTAATGATAAAAATAGGGATTCTAGACCTGCAGGGAGACGTTGGGGAACATTTGGAAATGACACGAAAAGCCATTGACCAGATGGAGCTGGAAGCGGAAGTAACCAAGGTCAAGTCAAAAGAAGAAGTGACCCTATGTCAGGGGGTTATAATCTCCGGTGGGGAAAGCACCATCATTGGTAAACTCATACAGGAAGCAGGAATAGATGAAGTTATAAGAAGTAGAAAAATTCCAGTGATGGGCACCTGTGCCGGTATGGTCTTACTAGGAACTGAAACCGACTACCAACAACCCCTTATCGGTTTAATCCCTATGAACATTAAAAGAAATGGTTTTGGACGCCAAAAAGTGTCTTTTGAACAAGAAATAAATATATTTGGCCAAAAATATCATGGAATATTCATAAGGGCACCTTATGCCCATGACGTAGCAGAGAGAGTAGAAATTCTTTCTAAAATTCAAGATAAAGTGGTAGCAGTGAGTTACCAGGGAAACCTGGCCGTTTCATTTCACCCGGAACTGAGT
>JAUYBK010000163.1 GCA_030693105.1 Methanobacteriaceae archaeon
GTTGAAGACCCCCGGGTAGACGTATTATCACAATCTTATTACGGAAGGAGAGACAGCGGATTTAACCACATATTAGCCCGAGAAGCAGCCGAAAACAATGTTGCAGTTGAAATAAATGTAGGATATCTTCTTAGCAATCACAATCACCGTCGTGGAAAGATTTTAGCTCAATTTAGAGAGATTTCAAAGTTGAAATTCAAGTATAACTTCCCGCTGATTATAACTAGTGGGGCACGTTCCGTATATGACCTTCGCAGTCCCCGTGATTTGATGGAACTGGCTGCTTGCTTTGGTATGGATAAAGAAACGGCATGTAACGCTTTATCAAAAGTACCTGAGGACATTATTTACCAGGGTCAAATTAGAAACCAACTTATATTACCTGGAGTCCGGCTTTTAGAATAGTCAGATTATTATGAACAAAACTAAATCTAGAGCACCCCGGAAGTTAAAGATACTTCCTACTCACCTTCGAGAAAAGAAAAGATACCTGGCCTTTGAGGCAATATCTCAAATCCCACTAAAAAGGGAAGATGTTATATTCCTACTCTGGGAAGGGTCTAACGATATTCACGGGGCTTGTGGAACCAGTCAACTTGATTTATGGGTTTTAAAAGTTTGGAAATGCCCATATACTGAGAATAATATTATTCGGGGAATAATACGGTGTAAAAGGGGATATTTGGGTGAATTAAGAGCCATATTACCTACTATAACTCGTTTCAATGGAAAAAAAGTGGTTTTCTACACTCGGGGGATTTCCGGCACCATCAACTCTGCAGTAAAAAAGTTTATTATATTTAAAGGACAAGATGAATAGATGATTAAATAGTTTTATTTGTATCGAAATTAAACTGGATTAAATTTGTTTCTTCATTTAAACGAAAGAGGTACAAACCATGCAACCATTAGCAGGAGCAGCAGGATATGATAAAGGTATATCTATTTTCAGTCCTGATGGAAGACTATTTCAGGTTGAATATGCCAGAGAAGCTGTAAAAAGAGGTACGACTTCATTGGGGGTAAAATCAAGTGAAGGTATAGTGCTGGTGGTGGATAAAAGACCAACCAGCAAACTGGTGGAACCCCAATCAATAGAAAAAATATTCCAGATCGATGACCACCTAGGAGCCACTACTTCGGGCTTGGTGGCTGATGCAAGGGTACTGATAGAAAAAGCCCGACTGGAATCCCAGGTTAACAAAATAACCTACAACGAACCCATACTTGTAGAAATACTGGCCAAAAAGATATGTGACTTGAAACAGATGTACACTCAGCACGGAGGAGTAAGGCCATTTGGCTCAGCCCTAATAATTGGCGGGGTAAACAATGATGGGTGCCGACTTTTCGAAACAGACCCCAGTGGGGCTCTCATAGAATATAAAGCCACTGCAATAGGGGCCGGAAGGGCAATTGCCATGGAATTTTTTGAAAAGAACTACAAAGAAGACATAAAACTTCCTGATACCATTGAATTAGCATTAGATGCCATTTACGAAGCAACTGAGGGTAAAACCACCAATGAAAGTGTGGAAATAGCTGTTATAGATGGAAAAACCCACAGTTACCGTAAACTAAGTGATGATGAGACGTCTGAACATGTAGAAGAACTCCTCATCAGAAAGTCCAAGGAGGACGAAGAAGAAGAGGAATAGAACATGGTAACCCTAGAAGATGCTGTAATAGCCCGCTTAGAATATTTTGGGGAGAGATTTGAGATCTTGGTAGATCCAGATCTGGCATCTGATTTTAAAAGGGGAGAACCAATAGAAATTGACGAAATACTGGCCGTGGAAGAGGTTTTTAAAGACGCCAAAAAAGGGGATAAGGCCTCAGAAGAAACTATGATGAAGGCCTTTCAAACTGCAGACGCCCTGGAAGCAGCAGCTGTCATAATCCGAAAGGGAAATGTACAACTCACTGCTCAACAACGAAGGGACATGCAGGAGGAAAAGAGAAGAAGTATAGTGGCCAAAATAGCCAGAGAAGCCATAAATCCCCAGACTAAATTTCCCCATCCTGCGAGAAGGATAGAAATAGCCATGGAAGAGGCCAAAATTCATGTTGATCCCTTTAAAAGCGTGGACGAACAAGTTAACACGGTTTTAAAGGCTATCCGTACCAAAATTCCCATAAGGTTTGAGAAGGTAAGGGTAGCTATCAGGATACCTGGAGAGGCTACAGGGAAAGTCTACGGCGTAATACCAGAATACGGAGTAACCAAGAAAGAAGAATGGCAGCAAGATGGCTCCTGGATAGCAGTGGTAGAAATACCCGGCGGCCTCCAGGAGAGTTTCTACCAAAAATTGAGCGAAATTACCCATGGACAGGTGGAGACTAAAATAATTAAATAACTTCTTTTTTAGGCCTGTTAAAGGAGGCACAGCGTGATATTAGTAGAAGATAAAGATATAGTGGTTCCAGGGGAGGTTCTAGCGGAAGGAGAATACTACGCTGGTAGAGGAACTTTCAAGGATGAAACAAAGGTCTGTTCGGCCCTGGTGGGCCTGGTAGCCATAAGAGATAATAAAATCAGCGTCCTACCCCTTCAGAGCAAGTACATTCCTAAGAGAGGGGACGTGGTAATTGGAAAGATTACTGAAGTCAGGTTCTCCATGTGGAACGTGGATATAAATTCTCCTTATTCCGGAATCTTACCGGCATCTGATGTATTTGGAAGGGAAAAAAGAGACATGAACAAGGCCTTCGATGTGGGGGACATACTCTTTATGAGGGTAGTAGATGTAGATGAGGTAAAAAAAGTTAAACTGGGCCTCAAAGGACGTGGCCTGGGTAAATTCCGGGGAGGATTACTGGTAGAAATAACCCCCACCAAGGTGCCCCGCCTCATAGGCAAGAAGGGCTCCATGATAAACATGATCAAAGACCACACTAAATGTGAAGTGGTTGTTGGTCAAAACGGCCTGGTATGGGTAAAAGGAAAACCAGAAATGGAAAGGGTTGTGGAAAATGTGATAAAAACCATTGAAGCAGAAGCCCACACTTCTGGATTAACTGACCGGGTTCGAGATATGTTAAACCAGCTCCTTGGTAACGAAGAAGATAAAGAAGAGGAAGAACAGTACGAAGAGGAATTAATTCAATAGGGGTGATTACTATTATAACCAACCGCGATTTAGAAGCTAAAAACTCCGAAAGACCAGATGGAAGGGCTTATAATGAGTTAAGGCCCTTAAAAATAGAGGCAGGAGTACTTGAAAGGGCAGATGGATCTGCTTATCTTGAATTTGGGGACAACAAAGTACTGGCCGCAGTATACGGGCCACGAGAATTCCACATACGCCGGTTTTTAAAACCGAACATGGCTGTTTTGCGTTGCAGATACAACATGGCCCCTTTTTCAGTGGAAGATAGAAAAAGACCCGGTCCTGACCGCCGATCACTGGAAATATCCAAACTCACGTCTGAAGCACTCTCTCCGGCAGTGTTCCTGGAAAAATTCCCCCGATCATCCATCGACGTATTCATAGAGGTACTCCAAGCCGAAGGAGGAACCCGATGTGCTGGTATAACTGCCGCATCGGTGGCTCTGGCTGATGCAGGGATACCCATGCGCGACATGGTGGTAGCATGTGCTGCTGGAAAGGCCAACGGCCAAGTAATAATGGACCTTTCTGAATGGGAAGACAAGGAAGGAGAAGCAGATGTTCCGGTGGCCATAATGCCCCGCACTGGTGAAATTACACTACTGCAGATGGACGGACAATTAACCAAGGATGAATTTGAACAGGCCCTGGACCTGGCTAAAGAAGGCTGTATGAAGATTAGCGAGGAACAGAAAAAGGCCATAAAGAACAGGTACGGTGGTGATTAAAATGCAGCCCATAGTTCCTGAAATCACAAGGGAAAGTGTAACTAACCTCATAAACGAAGGAAAAAGAGCTGACGGTCGGAAATTAGACCAGTACCGGGAAATTTCCCTGGAAACTGGCGTCATTAAAAAGGCAGAAGGTTCGGCCCGGGTTAAAATAGGCAACACCCAAATAATGATCGGTGTTAAATCCCAAATAGGTGATCCATTCCCGGACACTCCTAACGTGGGAGTTTTCATGACTAACTCTGAATTGTTACCAATGGCTGCTCCTAACTTCGAACCAGGACCTCCTGATGAACGTTCTGTGGAACTTTCCAGGGTTACTGATCGTGGAATAAGAGAAGGGAAAATTATTGACCTGAAAAAACTGGCCTTAATCCCTGGAAAGAAGGTATGGATGATATTTATTGACATGCACATCTTGGACTACGACGGCAACCTGTTAGATGCCGCAGCCCTGGGGGCTATGGCCGCCCTAATGGACGCCAAAATACCCACGGCCACGGTCAAAGATGATGAGGTGGTGGTTGACCATGAGAATATGCAGCCATTACCACTTAATGAGAAGACGGTAATGTGTACATTGGCTAAAATTGGCAATAATTTAGTTTTAGATCCTTCACTTGAAGAAGAAGGTATCATGAGAGCCAGGATATCTATAGGAGTCCGCAGTGACGGTGCCATCTGTTCCATGCAGAAGGGTGGTGAAAGGCCTTTTGAGAAGGAAGAAATCCTTAAAGCCATTGATATGGCGCAAGAAAAGACCAAAGAACTTTTCGAATACCTTCCTAAAGCCTGAATTTTTTAGTAAGATAACCAATATTTAATCAAGGTGATATTAATGGCAAGAACTAAGAAAGTCGGCATAACCGGCAGATTTGGTCCTCGTTACGGTAGAAAAGCCAAGAGGACCGTTAAGAGTATAGAAGAGAATATGAAGAAGAAGCACATCTGTCCTCAGTGTGACCGACCCGCTGTAAAAAGGGTCTCCCGAGGAA